>NZ_JBNPXF010000030.1:0-33230 GCF_050433445.1 Kroppenstedtia sanguinis
TTTCGCCATAAGAAAATCCCCTCCGGCAGTTCAGTGCTTTTGTCCATCTTACCAGATGGACTTTTTTCACTGTCTACCGTATGGGGATAATACCACATCATAGATCAGTGTAAGTCCTTTTTTTCGCTTCAGATGAACTCCGATGCCCAGGGCATGTACATCATGACAATGAACCACGTCATAACGGGCATGTTCGCATAATTCCCACAGTCGAGTGGCAAACTGTTTCCGGACCATCGCATCTTTGGCCACTTGGACCATAGGGGTGCGAACCACCCGGTAAACCCCTTTTTGGATACTCTGGTTCGTCTTTTGATCCACATAGTGTTTGAGCCGCTTGGTGTATACCGGAAAACGTAACAACCGCACCCGGTCGTGAAGTTTCGGTGGGGACTCCGGCAGTATTTGTAAACAAGCGATGTCCACATAGCAGCCCGCCTGGGCAAGAGCTACCGCTTCCCGCTGCACTCTGGCATCATAGTGAATATCCTTGAACAACACCATCAACACACGCATCGTCGCCTTCCTCCCTTCAAGGTTTGGAAGCTTCTCGCCACATCTTAAGTCCGACCGCTTCCGTAGAAGGCGCCGGACACAGGATACAGACGCATGTGCAAATCCGCCGATCTTCTCGGACGCAAAAAAACCGGAGGGTTAAAAATCATTCTGGTGATGAAAACCAATCCGGATGATAGCACCAAGAAATTCAGTTCCGTTTCCACTCTGTCACTGTCACGATTCTGTAAAGTTTTTTCCCCGATCCCCCGCCTGGGTTCAGCTCTTTTTCACTTGATTCCAAAACTCTTTTACAGGAGGCCGTGACTGGGGAGCAGCCAACAAGCTCTGCATGATCAACTGTTCCAAAGGTTGGGGCACGTCTTGGCGATAGGAACGGACCGGCAACAAATCCCCCCCAGGAGCCGGACGACTACCGGTTAACATGAGATAGGACAGTGCTCCCAGAGAGTATGCATCCACTGCCTGATCCTGCCGGCGGGCAGCCTCGGGATCCTTTAGACTCGTACGGCTTCCGCGCGTTTTAGGTAGTAGACCCAAGGGACCCCCATACAAGAAGCGAATTGAATCTGCGGTGATCAGCATGTTCTGGGGATGGACCACAGTAAACATTCTCTGTTCGTGTATCCGCACCAAATGGCCGGTAATCCTCTGCAGAAAATGCATTGCCTGATCCAAGGGGAGGGGGACGGAGCGGAAAAGATGATGAGCCATCAGATTCCCCTCCAATTTTCCATACACCTGATAGAGCGTCCCCCCTTCCACAAACAAGCCCTGAAGCGGAAAAAAAGCACTCCGATCCCGTTCCAGCAGACGCCGAAGCTCCGTTCCCTTTCGGAGCAATCCAATATCCAGCCCGTGTAGAAAGCGCGTCGGGGAGGACTCCGATGATTCCTCTTGCGGGGCGACTTCCGCATAGTAGAGAACACCCTGGATGAAAGGAAAAGATTGGAATACTCGGAATGTCCCCCGAATCCGCTCGCCCTTCTGTTTGATCTTCATGGACACTCTGACTCCTTCACACATGGTACGCCATCAGGACAGACAAAATTTTCGTCACCAATCTACAATATTCCACATGATTCTGTTGCGTTTATTCTATCATGAAGCGCAGGGGCTGGACACCCTTTTCCCATAGGAACTTGGCGGGTCGTCTCAGGAAGAGGTTGTGGATGGGGTGAGGCCATGGACGCGGCTCTACCCATCTCCTATACACTTAGCATCAGGCGTGTTGATTAGCTATATACTAGTGTCCCCTCAGAGAACATTGTGTGGAAAATCACAGGAAGGTAAGGATGGTGGGGAGGCGAAGAGCCTTTGCACCCATAGGTCACAAGTCTCGCCAGGGTCGCTTTCCGCTCCCGGGTCTCGCTATGCGCTCTTGGCAAGAAATCGTAGCCAAACAAATTTTACGATAGGGGCACAACGGGAAGAGCGAAAGGATCCTTTCGCTCTTCCCATCATCCACTTGAGGATTCATCAACAGCCCTGACTGAACATAAATAAGGAGCGAACTCAGCCGCTCCTTTCTTCTATGAAACCATCGATACCAACAAAATAATTGCAGCAATCAGCAAGATGAGCAAGTAAGGAATCGACATAAAAAATGCCGCCAATGCACAGGTTCCCAACCCCTTCAGATTGGAGAAACCATACACTTCAGCCACGCTTCCGACGATAATCACCGCACTCCAACCTTGCAAGACGAATTCCATAAACAAAAAGAACAATAAAAGAAGACTTGCAAGGATTCCATCTACCCCCGGCATGTCTTTCATAAAGAGACTGTCCCCAAACAGAATCAACTCCGGCACCCACAACAGCAACCCCCACGCCATTGGGACCAGACCCCATCCTGTGGCCAACGAGACTTCCTTAAACGTAGCTTTTCCGCCAAGAATCTTGCCCGACAACATCACCAACAGCGTAAAAACAGCCCATAGAATCGCCGCGGGAATCGGCCCCAGAATAAATGAGAAAACGAAGATCAACGAAATCGGCAGCCGATCACCCAAATCCTGGCCGGATGCATTGTCCAACAGGAAATCCGCCCCTACCAACAGCAACAACAACCAGATCCAATGATAGGAATGGGATTGGGTCCACATGATTTGCCGCACAGTCTGCCGAGGACGGAGCCACATGGAAAACCAAGGATTTAATACCCGGGCCGGCTCCGGCGCCTCAAAATCTTGATTCACCTGATTCAACTGACAGATACCTCCTGCTGAGATCATCCTATGAATTCTAACATATACTGAAAAGTTCAGGAAAACAAGAGAATCCCATTCTCCTCCATAAAAAAAGCCCCCTCGATCTGAGATCAGGGGGGAGTTCGATTATTATTTAGTCCATTCCTCTACCAGCTCCCGGTGATCCTCCACCCAATCCTTAACCGCCTTTTCCGGGTTATCGGTATCCTCCATTTTCTTCATCAATGAACCTACAGCCTCATCATCCATGTGCCAATTATTCATCCACTTAACCACTTCCGGATGATCTTTTTCAAATCCCTTCCGGGTCACATAGTAGATGGAGTCGGGATCCCCAAACACTTTTTTAGTGTCCTTCAGATACTTCAAATCATATTTATTGAAGGCCCAGTGCGGATTCCACAGCGTCACCACCACCGCTTCCTTCTTCTTGTAAGCATTGTCCAATTCAGTCAGCATGGCCGGCTCGGAGCTCTCAATCAACTTGTAATCCAGGCCATAGGACTTGATGGCGCTTTCTGTCAGCTTCATCTGACTGGCTCCAGGATCAATCCCCACAATAGAGGGCTTGCCACCCCGTTTGAATTCATCCTGATACTGATTCAGATCGGCGATGGTCTCCACATCTTTCATATATTTCGGTACAACCAAGCCCAGCTCTGTCCCTTTATACCAAGATTCATGCCGTTCTACCCGATCCCTGTATTTATTATAGTAGGGTTTATCCGTATGGGGCAGCCATACATCGACAAGCATATCCATATCCCCGCTAGCCACGCTGGCCCACGCGGGAGCTTTCTCCGTCTGGGTTAGCTCCACCTGATACCCTTTTTCTTCAAGAATATGCTTCCACAGATAGGAGGATGCAATGTTATCCACATAGTTATTGTGGGGAATCTTAATCGTCCCTTTTCCGGACTCTTGCCCCTCTTTTCCACTCCAAAGGTAAATTCCGCCCACCAACAAAGCGGCAATTACCACAAAAATTGCGACTTGTTTACCACGACTCATCGATTCAATAACAGCTCCTTTTGGATCACTGACGTAATACTACCTTAGAGGTATGAGTAGAAGATGTCAAATTGGTGAAGGATCCAACTGGATATCATTTGCATTGGTAAACTAAAAGGAAAAGCCAAGGAGAGTCCGATGAACAGCAAGGTAATGATCGCGACTCTCCTGTGAAACCTCATACTCATAGAGTTCTCCTTTGATCAACAGTCACTCATATTTTCCTCTCATTTCTTTAGCCTTTTCATCAATCTTATCTTGCAATGTCTTTTCATTACTTTCTAAAGAACCTTCCATCTCATTATATCGTGTTTCTCGATATTCGCTTAGTACACCTTTTCTATCATCTACTAGATCCCATGCATCATGTTTTGCATCGTCCCTAAACTTTTCCTTTCTATTGAGATAATCTATAGCATCCGTCATTCTGTTCCATTCTTGTTCTACCTGATTATCAAGTTTCCCAGCAAAACCAGATAATTTTTTCAGCTTTTCAAGTTTGTCGTAAAACTGAGATCTTATATTTAAACTTTGATCAGTATGCCAATGGCTCCATTCAAGCCTCAAATCCAAATATTGTTCATCAAAGTAACTTCTCAGATCTTGCTCACTTTCCACGGTCTCATACTCGCCTCCCCCGGCCTCAGCAACCTTTTGCAAGGCTTGTTGACCCGCATCGTCTACATCAAAACCGATGATGTTCACGACGGCCTGGATCTGGGATTGCTTCAGTTTCTTGGCTTCTGCCACCGGGTCGCCTCCGCAGGTTTCCACCCCGTCACTCACGATATAGATCATTTGGGTGGCATCTTCATCCTCTCCTTTCTCTATCTCCTCCCGAGCTGCCTTCATAGAAGCGGCAATCGGGGTCCAACCCGTTGCTTGAAACCGATCCAAGGACTGGCTGAACTTCTTTTCTTGGTAATTGCCCAGGGGATACACTTCCTCCGTACTCTTACAGGAGACAGCTTTGTCCTTTTTGGAGTTGCTGCCTTTGTGTCCATACACCCAGAGGGAGACCTTAGCATTTTCAGGCAAGGAGGAAGCAAACCGGTCCACAGCGGCTTTGGCCAAGTTCATCTTCATCCCCCCGTCTACCTGCCCTGCCATACTTCCACTGGCATCCAGTAGGATGGAGACGTGAAGTGGTTTTTCCTCCGCTGTTTCCCGTCCATCCGTCCCCTTAACCCCACCTGGGGTATCCCCGGTCAGTTCCAGCCCGGTATTAAAACGGTCCATTTCCTTGAGGACAGGGCGATAATCCTCTGCAAAAAGAGCCAGGAGATGCTTGTAGGCCTCTTCATCGCTCAGATCATCGGGCAGTTGATCCAGGGCTTGTTTCACCTTTTTCTCATCATAGGCCTTGCCAGCGAACTTCCCAGGTCCTTCTCTGAGCATTCCCTCCGCATTCTCCGCCGGCTCTTTCTCCTTTTTTTCCTGTTTGGTTTCTTTGGGCTTTTTCGTAGTTTCCAGATTTGAGGAGTCCGTGGAACAAGCAGTAGATAAAAGCAAACATAGAGCTAAGCTGAATGAACATACCATCTTTAAAGTTCGCATAAGCCGTCTCCTTTCCATGGATGAAGGTTAGGGATTAAGAAAACGAAATATAACAGGGGAAAGGAAGGTGATATTTGTTCCTGTTGGATTTATCCACTCCCCCTATTCGGCATACTCGGGGAGGAGGAAGCAAATTGGTTTACCGCTTTTTGGATAACTTCATCTTTTCCCCGCCCTCCACACGACCCGACATACTGCCGCTGGCGTCTAGTAAGATCGCTACACTCATCTTCTTTTCTCCTTCTTGAGGAGCACCTGACTGATTTCTTGTCGGAGAGTCAAACTTCACATCATAGGTCGTATCAAAATGATCCAACCGTTTGACCAGCGGTTTATAGTCTTCAGCCATCAGGGCAATTAACTGATTGTAAGCTTCATCCGCTGACATCTCAGGTAAATATTTCAATTTATTCCTAAATTGAAATTAAAAAATCAGATGACAACGTCAGCAATATTTGAACGGGTAACATGATGGTTAAACCTAGAATCAAGATCTTGTAGATGTTTTCTTTGTATATTCTTAGTGCTTCTCTAAATTCCAGCATGGATTCGGCTCCCTCATCTTGGGTTTCTCGTAGCATCCAAGATTTTTTGAAACTCTTCTTCGCCAACTTTAATCCGTGCAACATCATCTTGTACGTCTAACACGTCCTGCCTCTCTCGTTTATTAAACCGCATACGCCTATGCAAGGATTTGATTTTTTGTAATCGCCACCTTCCTACCAGATCCCACAGAGGAATCTTTTTGGAGAGGAAACGGATCACCTGCTCTCTGGATTCCTCGGAATTCAGACCAAGCAAATGCTGATTATTCTTAGCATGTAACATTTTTATCCATTCAATATCCAATTTCTCATCAATCGTTTGATCTGTAATCTTTCCCCGTCGTCCCATCTCTTTATATAATTGTCTTGCATTTTGATAAGATTCTTGAATCACCTTATACTCTCGCAAGATCCCCCCTGGAACTTCAACAAACTCACGAAAAGCATTTTTCACTTTGTTCGGCATATCCGCCTTATATTGGTTGTACATTTGCTTTAGCAATTTCTCTTGAATATGCCAAACCTGGTCTACTGTATAAGACCAATCAGATCCTAATGTGAAAAATTGAACCATTTTAGAGTTCACTCCTACGGTTACTCTTAGGATCCCTTCCACATCCTGATGAAAGGGAACCATACCATCTTCCCTGACAATCAGATGTCCTATGATTTTTTTGTTTTTCCGATAAACGGCATAATAATATAACTCATTGTTATATTGGGTCCGATGGACAAAGATCTCGTAACTTTCCCCCGGCTGCTTATAATGTAGGACTTGATCCACCACTTTTTTGGGTGGTTCCGGAGATTTCTTTTGATTCACAAAACCTCTCCTTCCAGCATACAAATTACTATTACTTGAACAAACCCCCTATTTTTTTTAACCCATCGCCAATCACTTTACCTGTTTTTTTAATTCCTTCTCCCACCGCTTTGGATCCTTGGGTAAGTTTTTCACCATGCCATTTTAATCCCTGTCCAATCTTTTCTTTTCCCCAATTCCACCCTTGGGCGATCTTTTCACCCGTCCATTTCAATCCTTGACCGATCTGTTTTCGATTTGCATAGATGGTGCTGACAGCCCATAACCCCGCACCGACCGCAGCCACGCCTCCTGCTGCTGGACCTGTAAAGGGTGCCGCCGCCATCAATGCCCCTCCTACATTTCCCACTGCTTTCATACTATAATCCACAGTTTCTTGCCCCGAGTCTGCAGTGATTGCTTTATATGTATTGTCAGGCGTGTTGATTAATCAAAATAAGTATAAAACATACGAGTTCGTCGAAGGTGATCAAACAATAGTAGAGCCCATTCAGCAGGGAGTTGTGAGTTCCACAGATCCCGGGTGAAATCCAACATCGAGACAGGATGAAATCTTGCGGGTTTTCCCACACGATAAAGCCAATGCAACAAGACATAAGCGATGCAAGCGCCCAAAAGCTGCCCATAAACCGCGTTCATCGTGGTCCCGAAGAGGTGTTTCACATTCAAATGCTGCTTCATCCAGCGAAAAAAAAGCTCGACTTGCCAGCGAGCCCGGTACAATTCAGCAATGGTTTCGGCGGAGACTCCGATCAGGTTCGTGGCGACATGAAACACCCGTCCTTTTTCACACCGAAAAGTAACTACCCGAAAACGGCGACGAGATTCCCCAAGAAAACAGGTGCCGTCTTGAATGATGGGAGAATCTTCAAAGGACCACCGACGCAGGGACTTCCAGTTTGAATGAACGTAGTTCTTCCGTAATCGCACCACAAAGTGGACACCTGCTGTGTCCATCGCTTCCATTCGCTTAAAATCCACATACCCCCGGTCTTGAACGGTCACGGTTTGTGGGGTGTTTAAAAGTTGGGGGGCGATCGCAGAGTCATGAATCCGGGCCAACGAAGTTTCGACCTGAGCCAACGCCTCATTCGACAGATCCAGACGAACATGTAACTTCGCACCAGATTTCTCTCCTCGAAACCGAGCCCAGGGAAGACAGCCTTCACCCACAGTCACAGTGGTGGAATCCAATGCAAAGGCGGGTTCTGGCAAGGAAAGAGAACGCCGGGTCGACCGGTTGCAGCTTTGGATCAGCAGATCCAACACTTCTTTCACCAAGGTGTAAGGGACTTCAGAAGCTTTCTAGGGATCCACATAACCCGGGTCTCCAGGCTCTTTCCCCCGATTTTGCGCCATCACCGCATTCATTCGCCTCTGTTGTTCTTCCTGGACCATCTGATCCAATTTTTTGGTGGCTGCCAAGCTGGCACTGTCCGCTGCCACTTGAGAAGTCGAATGAGTCATCCATACTACAGCTAAACTTGCCAGAAACATAAACATCATCATAAAGGCCGGTAATCCAGCTACCCATAAAGTGGTGACATTACCTCGCTTGCCATGTATAACCTTACCTATAGGGAACATTGCATTTGCCTCCCCAGAAAGACTACCGATTCAAGGTATCGATCCCGGTCCAATCCAGATATCTGATCGTAACGAAAATATAAAAAAGAGGGTAATAAAAAAGACTAGCAAGGAAGTTCATAATCACGATGATTAAATAACTGCCGGTAAAGAGACTGGTCCCCACTTTTATGACAGTATAAAAATTCAAAGGAATGGAAATCCCGGGCAATAACAGACTAAAAAAAGAGAGTCAGGTAGGAATCGTCTTAAACGGTTTAAAGGTCTCTTAACGAATCCCACCTTAATAATCACAAGTAGAACATATATTATTGTTTGGTCATCTCTTCTTCTTGATCCTTTATATCTTCTTTTGTTTTCTTCTCTGCTTCATCGAGCTTATTTACCATTGACACTTCCAGTTTGTCGAAAAACTTTGTCATATTACTGTCTCTCCAATAAATTTTGTCGGAAAGACCCTCTTCATCTTTAAGCTTCCCTTTTTTCTCAAGATATTCGACCGCCTCATCTAAGTGGTTAATCTCCAGTACCTTTATGTATGCGATTCCTCTCTCATTACCATCTGGCTTTTTAAAAAGAAGATCCCGTACCTTTCTAACTTTTTCTGCCCATTTCTCGGTCGCCTTATTTTGACTGTATATTGACCAATCTTCCCATTCCCGCTTGATCCTTTCTTTTTCCCCCTCTAAATACTTCTTCAAATCATCACCCGAGGTCACCGTTTGATAAGAACCCTCTGCTTCCGCCACCTTTTTCAACTGTTGTTGACCCGCATCATCCACATCAAATCCGATGATCTTCACCATCGGTTCAATTCCCGACTCCCCCAGTTTCTTCGCTTCTTTTACTGGATCTCCCCCGCAGGTTTCCACCCCGTCACTCACCACATAGACGATGTTTCGTGTCTTCTCCCCTGCCCACTCTTTCAGATCCTCCCGAGCCGCTTGGATTGCCGAGGCCAAGGGAGTCCAGCCAGTGGGTTTAAACCGGTCCAAGGACTGTTCAAATCGACCGGATTCATAAGCTTTCAGGGGATAGACCAATTCATTGCTTTTGCAGGAGACTTCCTTGTCTTTTTTCTGATTGCTTCCCTTGTGGCCATAGACCCGCAGGGAAACCTGGGCTCCCTCCGGCACGTCAGAAGCAAACGCCCGGATCGCCTGTTTGGCCAAGTCCATCTTGATACCGCCATCGACTCTACCAGCCATACTGCCGCTGGCATCAAGAAGAATTTCCACATTCATCTCTTCCACGGAGGGGGCATCGATTTGGTTATCCGGCGTTTTTTCATTCACTCGGATGGTGGGATCCAGACTCATCAATTCCTCATATTTCGGACGGTAGTTCTCCCCTAACAGATAAACCAGTCGGTTATAGGCTTCCTCCGTACTCAGATCATCTGGAAACTGGTCCAAAGCTTGCTCCACTTTCTTGGCATCATAGTTATCCCCGGAGAAGCGGCCGGGCTTCTGCTTCATGATCTCCTCCGGTTTATGAGCAGCTTGCGGGATCTTTTCTTCTTTTTTCTCCGGTTTCTCTGGATTGGCTCCCTTTTCTCCAGTACTGCATCCACTTACCATCAGTGCCACCGACGAAACAATGGTAATAAAAGCGGGAAACCTTTTCATTTTATCTCCAACCTCCTGGTCTTGAATCGGTCTTACTCTTCAATCAATATGTCTTTTTTTGCATACCAAGCTCTTCTCTATTCCTCCCACACATCAATCCTAGAATATATATACGAGTGAGAGGCAGATGGGTTTCAGTGGTTCCTAAAATGAAAAACAGCAGCCATAATAGCCGCTGTTCATTACCTCATTCCCCTTCATACTTTGCCTCCAATGAAAAGGAACCCATGGGAAATTGGGTGAGGGGAGCATTGGTTGGAGTGTCGCTTAGAAAGAGGTATTTCCGCCCTGAAATCGTAAAGCGATCTTGCTTCGCCATGTCCAGCAGTTTTTCCGGGGTATCTCCCTCTTCCATTTTTACCAGGACTTCAATCCCCTCCCAATAACGTTGTCCAGGTTGAATTTGATAGTTTTCAAACTCTTTACTGGAATATAATGCTCTTTTCTCAATTTCATTGGAAAAGTCCGGTTTCGTTCGGATATCGATGAGGTCTATAATATTTGAATCATTGTTCAGTTCACATATATACATAATCCGTTTATAATCCCCAGGATGATCCACTATATCAGTTGCTTGCTTAGGAGTTAAGCTATATTGCTCTACCCAGTAGTCCTGTTCCTCATCACTTTCCACATTTAGCAGTTTAGCTTTCACAATTTTAGTCGTCATTGGCGTACTAAAATAAATCGTTAAATATACCCCAATCAATCCAACTACCATAAGACTGATGACAATCATCACCATAGGAAACCTCCGTTGAAAGGACTTCATCATTTTTCTCCTTTTTTAGGAATCCTATCTTTTAAACGAACAATATATATAACTGTATTTTTACTTTCTGGTTTGTCCAATACTTTTTCATAAGTTTTACTTACCCGTGCATCTCTCCTGAAGTTGGAATGGCCGGAAAAAGCCAAATTTCTCATTTTTTGCATCGGTTATAATGGTAGCATGATTGATCTTTTTATCCCCTTCCCAGTCCCAGTACAGTAAATCCCCTTCTTTGACGATACCTTTTTTCTCTAATTCGCGAAGCTGTTTGGGACTGGTTATTTTAATTGGGTCACCTTTTGAGTATCCGTTCTTCTTGTTGGAAAAGTATTTAAACTGATCGTGTGCAACCGTCCATGTATGTTCATAATCCGAACCTATGGTCCAATCGAGCAGTGGGATGGTAAAGCCTTTTTTATAATTCCAGTCATCGTTCATTTCGAATCCAGATGCCACTAAGCATTGGGAGACAAAGTTCGCACAATCCACCATTTCTCCCATTTCTTCGTATTTATCTGTATTGATCTTATGACTCCATTTTCTAGCGTAATCTACAGCTTTTTCGCGATCGTATTCTTGAGTGTTTACCTGTTCTTTCTTAGGTTTTACATTTTGCGAATTTGTCTGCTCTATTGGTTGAGGAATATCAGAAAGAGGTAGATTCCCTTCATTCCCAGACTGGGAATCAGTTCCCCCACCGTTAGCACCAGTTAAATCTCCATTAATGATGGCTATAATCTTATCTTTGATCATGACTTGGCCATCATTAGCCATAAAATTGGTCAATAACACTGCTGAGACTAGAATCGCAGCCAAGATCATAACATATTCTACTGTAGAAGCTCCCTTTCGATTAAAAAGGAGGTTTTTCCCCCACTCCCTATGTTTCATCGCCTTCTCCTTCTCTTAATACATGGAACACACTTATGGTAATATCTCCTTTGACGTCACCTTACCAGTTAATATATCAATATACACTCTGTAATAATTTTCTGTTGTTGAAAGTCTGACACTCCACATCGGAGGATTGGATTCACCGTACAAAACTAATGAATCCACCTGATAGTTCAGTTGTTCATCCTCTTTTTTCAAAGTATCTGTGGCAATCTGTATCGCTTTCTTACTGTCAATCCTCCACTTTTTTAGATCAATGGCTACAGGTTCAATTTTGGAGTCCCTATCCTGTTCCCGGATCCGTAGGACTTGTTTCTTCTCCAGATCCATTTCAACGGTTATGATCCTGGGCACCTCTTCTCCCTTAGCCTGACCTCTATACCATAGCTCTGCTTTTTCGGGAGAAGAACCTTTCATCATCAAATTAACCTCTCCCAAATCAAATTTGTCATTTCCTCCATACTCTTTCACAAAGGGATGGGCTGCTTTTACAAGATCTTTTGCACTCATCAGATCCACTTGAGAAGGAAGAGGCTGATTAATCTCTTCTCCCCAGGATTGGAGATAATAAAAAAAACCTATGGCCAGTAGCAAAAATGAAGAAATACCTAGGATGACAATTTTTTTTACACGCATCAGACTCCCCACCTGTTTAACATCTTCTCAATCCAAACCTAAAATTCTTCTATTAGGAGCTAAGTATTGCATGGTCTTATCGGAGTAATTTTTTTGTTTCTCCGGTGATTCTGCGTTATACCTACCGATCACAGCTCTCCATTGTTCTTCTGTAAGTTCATTAAGATCTACTGATTTTCCGTATAACTGCCAAGCTTCGTATTTCAATACCACAGCAATGCTATGAATATTGGCCTCATCATTATCTGCCAATATTTTAGCTGTTTTATAAGTATCTTCACCTTCTACTATTCCGTACTTCTTACTCCCTTCGGAATTCACTACTCGCCATGCTTTTTGCGCCGTTCCCGGAAATATAGCTCCTAATCCAACGGAATGTCCTTTTCCTCTGATGTATGTGTCCATCATATTCACCCAATCAGGTGCAGATTGGGTGATCTGTTCTTTAACGATAATTGAAGCAATAGTTTCGGGAGGTACATCATACTTCTCACCTGCAGCGATAATCGTATCCTTTTCCTCTTTTAATACCCGTTCAACCAAGCTTCTCTTCATGACTCTTAATCTTGACCCTGGATATGTTTTAGCTACGGCATTCCATAGCTCATCATCCCTTATGAGATGATCCAAAAGATCTTCCAAACTCTCATTGAGCGAACGAGTCGGAATGTTCGGGGAACCCTTTCTATCCCCTTTCCCATCTCGATTCCACTACCATCACAGTCGGAAAGGGGCGACTGCCATGGGCCTGTTTTCAAGGAAATCATTCTGGGGTTAAGTTACACGTCAGCCGAGGCTCCCCTCATCTTTATCCAAATTACGGTTAATCCACAGACCTGCTTTTGTCCATAACTTTATCCGTTCTTAATAATCTCCCCTTTTTCTCCCTTGTGCTTTCCTGCAACCTAGTTTTTTTGGAATCATACCATTTGAATTAGACTCTTGAAACACATTATAAGCCGTGCTTTAAATATAGGGAGAATCATAGGGTTCAATATACAAACCGGTCTTTTTTATGTTATCCATTACCTTCTTATCATTGAAGCTACTTCCCAAATACATATAATAATCATACCCAAAGTGCGCAAAAATTTTTCGATCATCGTCCTCAAAACTGATTTTTCCCCAAATATGTTCACGAAGAATTAAACGACATAGATTGCCGATTTCTTCATAGCAAAGACTATATCCATCTTTCAATTTCAAAAAAAGGCAAAGTAATTCTTGAGGATAAAGTTCAAAGTATCTTTCTTTAATAACTTTGATCTCCTCAATGCTATCAACTTGTTCAAAATCGCAAATTTCCACGGAATAATCTTTCACTGGTTCGAAGAAATATTCAACTGCTTTGATGTAAGCTTCCTCAACTTGAATATACTCATTCACCGTTAACCTGGACCCACTTGTAATTCTTCCAACATCAGAAAATGAGGTCCAGCTCTCTTCTAAAAAAAAACCATCTTTATCGCGTTTATTCGGATCGTATTTAGTAATTCGCCAACAATACATTTAATCACCTATTCTGTTTAAATTTGCGTCATAGGTACCCATTCTGGTTTTTTTGCTTTTTAGGTTTTTTACTGAGTCAGCCATTTTCCAACCCTCCCCTTTATGTTGGTCCACATCAGGAGTAATATATTTATTTCCTTTTTTAAACACTGGCTGACCATGAGATTTATAATTTGTTTTTTTAAAACCTAGCTTTTTTGCAGCTTCAGATGCTTCTTTAGCAGTAATTTTCTTCGGACACCCACACGCAGTCTTTTTCCCTTTCCGGGCCACGTTGTCTAAGTTTTTCTTGCCTGCGGTTAAGGCTTTGTCTCCGTACTTCAGGGCCATTTTTCTGCCCTTTACCGGTTTGGCGATGGGAACTACCAATGCGCCTCGAAAGAGGCGTTCTCCCCATCCGATCTCGTTGCCATCTTCATCCACTCCGGTGATGGCTGCTTTGGCGTCGTGAAAACCGATGAAATCCAGCGCTACATCTCCAGCTCCTTTGGCAAACTGTAACGCCGCGTTTTCATCCTTCTCTTCGGGGAGTGGGCCATCATCTTTTGTGAGAAGGAACTTGCTTTGTATCACCGATATTCTTGACTGAATAGAACTCGCTCCATCTATTATCCTTTTTGTCCTTATTTTATGCATCGCTTATCCGACCCGAAAAGATAATCCCCTCGACAATACCGAGAGGATTGAGCGCAGGAAAATGTCAGAATAACATCTCCGTACTTTATGGTTCTCTGATTTTATTGTAATGGTCTCTCCCTTATTTCAGATTTTCACCCCCTTTTAGCCTCTTTTAAGCTTACTTCGGCTGCTTCTTTAAAAGTGAACCTTAAAGTCTCTTCCACCACTTGCTTAAATTTGTCTATACTAAGCCAATCTCTTTTGTTTAAACTGATAACTCCATCACACCGATCCGCTATTAGAATAGCTGCCTGATATACAGCTTTTTTATCAACTAATAAAACAGGATTTTCTACTTCAATCATCATTTGTTTATATGCAAGTTTTATTTGTCTATCCTCAAGCTCTTCATCTGATTCTAAATAAAAATTAATATTTACTTTAGAACCAAACAAACCACTCCACCTACGATCATCCAACCATTTATCCCAAGATAAGGCGAATGTATCACATTTCCATAGAGGTAAGTTAAATGCGGAAATAGAGAAATTTACATCCCCCCCCCACATCGCTTTTACCAACTGTTCTTTATTCGGAAATTTACCCTTTCGATTGATCTCCAGAAAAATCTCCATGGAATCACCTCATAAATATTCGTTTATCTGTGTTCCTTGACATAGTTTACATACCTTTCTATATTTTTTGTTAAATCTTCTATTTTACCTTTTCCCACCGCTTTTTTGATGTTTTTTGGTATTTGTGATTCAACTGGTAAATCTGGATCTATTCTAATATCGATATCGGACCTTTTTCCTTTACCCATTTGAATTTGCACCTTATTACCATCCGGTTCAGCATCGACTCTTAATTTCCCTTTTTTTCCTTGATAAACAATATCTATAGGCTGTCCAAAGGTTACACTTGTTTTTTTACCGGGGTTATTTTTACCTCCCCCCTTCTTCGGACACCCACACGCGGTCTTCTTCCCTTTCCGGGTCAGTTTGTCCAGGTTGTTCTTGCCTGCGGTTAAGGCTTTGTCTCCGTACTTCAGGGCCATTTTTCCGCCCTTTACCGGTTTGGCGATGGGCACTACCAAAGCGCCTCGGAAAAGGCGTTCTCCCCATCCGATCTCGTTTCCCTCTTCGTCCACTCCGGTGATCGCTGCTTTGGCGTCGTGAAAACCGATGAAATCCAGCGCTACATCTCCAGCTCCTTTGGCAAACTGTAACGCCGCGTTTTCATCCTCTTCTTCGGGAGGTGGTGGGCTATCGACCTTTGGAGAAGGCGTTGGCTCTAAATCGGCTTCTTCAAAAGGAAGATTAGATTCTTACTACCTGATCAGATTATAGACAACCCCTCAGGCTAAAGCTGAGGGGTTGATTTTACCGATTTCAACAAAGACCCAATGTATCGTTAAAAACTGCTTGCTCCACTGTAAAAGTCCTCCCCAAAGGTTGACTGTTCGGAATCTGGTCCCAATCACAGATCTTGTCATACAGATCATATCGATCATGAAGAGCAATGTTACCATTTGTCTGCATAATAAAATGGATTTGATCCACGGTTTCCATTAAGTCGACTGTCTGCGGCGGCCCCCACAAATCTACTTCTGCTTCCAGATCGTTGTGTTGGATCGTATATCCTGCTATCAGACGGTAAACTGGGATAATTTTCGAAATACGCATTTGTATGGAGGGAATGATCGCTCCCTCATTACCTAATTTTATTTCTAATAGATCGATATAAACTGAAACTGAGGGAAATACACGTCCTCTAACCATAATCTCTTTGATCGGCAGTTTTGTCTGTAGTCTATAAATGTCAGTAGGTAACTTGTATTTCTCCCTACACTTCTTTTTATACCAGTTATCCAGTTCTCTCTTGAAAAACAGTTTCTCAAACAGTTCACCAAACTCTGGGTATTCCACAACAAAAGGAACTCCAAATTCCAAAGTGATACTCCTCCTCTTCATCATCTATCAAATTTCCGGCCCTTTTCACCGTTTTTTGTCTTTTTTCCGGTAACAGGATCAATTTCTTTAAGATGATTTTTCTGTTTGGGATCCCACACTTCTAATGCTCCATGTTGACTGTCCCATTGATACCAATAACCGTCTTTATCCTCCCATGTTTTTCTTTTGTTCCCATTTATTCTTTTCATCCCTTTCGATTTCATAAAGTTCGTTTCTTCTTTTAATATCTTGTGCCCCGCCACGTTCCCCCGTTTATTTAATACATGCCGGATGAGACTGGACACGTGTTCACCTCCCAGACAACGGTTAGAATTTTACAGACTTAATCCTAACTCTCATTCATCTCCTGGTCCGAATGACGATTAAGCAATAGAGAGTGAAGAACAGGACTGGCCATCCTACGGGCGGCATTTTTCCCTAAAAAAGCTAATCATTTTCTGTAGCATTATCTTTCTTTTTCTCTAGTTCGTCCATCTTCCTTTGAGCCTCACCCTTTGTTTTGTCTATAGTTTCCACACGGTCATCATTGATCTTCGATTCTAAAGCACTAAATCTATCCCAAAAATAATCGTGAATTTTACTATATCTGTTATCAGTATCGGTACCTATACCCTGATCCTTTTCTTTACCCTCCAAGAAGAGCACTGCTTTCCTGATATTACCTTCTTCGCGATCTTCCATTTCAACAAACTGATCCCTAATCTTCCATAATCCCCTAAGTTTTTGTGTGTTTTGAGTAGTTGCATCAATTTTAACTTTCATACCATACCTTAACCATTCTCTTGTTAATTTGTTATATTCACCTTTAAAGTAAGACTCTAGTTCCGACTTGGAACTTGCCGAAGTAAATGTCCCTCCACCCGCTTCAGCCACTTCTTTCAGTGCTTGTTGTTCCGCGTTGTTTACATCAAAACCAATGATGTTGACAGTGGCGGAGATCCCATCCTTTTGCAATGCTTCCGCTTCCTTTGCCGGGTTCCCTCCACAGGTCTCCAGTCCATCGCTCACAATATAGACAACGTTTTTGCTCTTTTCATCCGCGTTGGCTTTAAGGATTTCACCAGATTTTTTGATAGCGTCAGCCAAGGGAGTCCATCCCGTTGCATCCACTGATTTCAGCACATTGCTGAAATTGGACTTGTCATATGTATCTAAGGAGTAGATCTCTTCGATCTCGGAGCAAGACAATTACTTATCCTTTTTGTTGTTGCTCCCTTTGTGACCATAGGCGATCAAAGAGACATTAGCTTCTTCCGGGAATGTAGAAACAAAGGTTTCAACAGCATCCTTAGCTACATCCATTTTTCTTCCGCCGCTCACTTGAGCCGCCATACTGCCGCTGGCATCTAATAGGATGCTAATATTGTATTGGTCGAATGTTGGTTGATCTACATCCGTTCCCGGTTTTGCCCCTACTGTATAAGAGGTGTCTATCTTATTTAACGCCTTATCGATGGATGAAAAATCCTCGGCTAACAGGTCCATTACTGTACTATACACTTCTTCCTTTGTGGCCTTCGGATCGATTTTATCCAGTTCTTCCTCCACTTTTTTCTGGTCGTAATTGTCCCCAGCATATTTTCCCGGACTCTGAGCAATCATATCTTTCACCTTAGTTGGTATTTTGGCTTCTTCCTTTTTAGGGTTTGAGCTTCCCGTTCCTTCGGCTTCTTCTGAGCTGCAACCTATAACTAAGAAGATACATAGCACAGTGATCAGGGTCTGAATCCTTTTCATATACAACACCTCATTCCATAATCTCTAACCTACATCTCTTCCCTATGACACCCAGTAAGTTATATCTCTATACGTCTCAGAATATGAAAGGTTTCAGTTAAATTAGATTGCCCAGCAACAAATAAAAAAGAGGGCATCAATTGCCCCCTACAGATCAAAGAGGAGGAGCGATAAACTATCGCTACCCTCCTCCGATCCACAGTCACGCTTATTTCCTCCCCCAAGTGGACCTGCGCTGTCGATTGGAGCTCATAACAGGATGTGATATTACCACAGCTAACAATAGCATTGCCTATATAAAGGAACCTACAACAATTCCAGACAGAGATTGTGTTGCCCAGTACAATAAAATCCCCACTACACCTCCGCCTATGTTCCGTCTTCATCAATCACCAAAGAAAATCCGCACTGTGGTCATCGATATTTTCATATAGTGAGTTTGGCCAGCATTTACTCTTCCACAAAGGTAAATAGTTATTTTTGTGTATATCAATATATTTCAATGTACTTTTCTAGATCCTTTGCAGAAGTGACTTGTGAGACATCGTCTACCTCCAAATAAGCTGTCACATAGTCTCCATATTGAACTTGTTTGGTAAAATCGACTTTCCTTACGCCTTTTTTCAGCAAAGAAGAATGATAATAGTGAACTTGTAAACTGGCTTCGATCCCATTTTGATTTAAATGCTCGATCAATTGATACGCTTTTTCCATCTCCGTCGCTTTATTGCTAGCAGACAGGGTAAGCGGGACATTCACTTTTACTTGTTGTTGATATCGATCCGTCTGTTGGCGTAACTCAGGATAGGTGATCTTGACCGGCGAACCGCTCTTCCTCCTGCTCTGCCACGGTCACGGTGGAATCCCAATTCATCAATGAGGTAAAGGCACTTTCCACATGTGGTTTGATTTCTTCTTTGCCTTCATCCGAAAGCTTATGAAGAAAGTAGGCGTCTGTATACTCCTCTTTTTTCTTACGTATCAAAAAGGAAGAGTCTTTCTCACCTTTCGGATGCCCTTTCATGGAATAGGTATTGGTTTACCAGATGTGTTTAATCTGACCAACCTCAAAGTCCTTTCCATACTTATCTTTCAGGTATTTCTCCGCCTCTTGTTTAACCTGCAGCTCTTCCTTTTTCGACAAGCCCTCAGACATCGTTGTGTCCCCCAACGTAACCTTGGTCAATTCCTCCGTTCCCCAGTCCACTACCCAAGTTACAATCACCGCTATCAAAAACGCCACAATCACTTCGATAACATATGGTTTTCCTGTTGGCTTCTCCCGTTTACCCTGAATGATTTGAATACCAACAACGACAACATCCACCAATACTACGACATACAAGAGATACATCGGGAGCAGGGATACAGTATATTTAAGGAGAATACAGACCAAGTCCAGTCCGACAAACATGATCCCTTTCCAACGCTGCCCGTTAACAAACTGCCCTGTTCCCGGAACCAGCAATGATAACAGTATTGCTAAAACCAGTCTCATCTCGTCACCTTCTTATTTATAAAAATCTTACCTTCTGATGTTCCCATTCTAATCATACTGTCCGTCAAACGACTCCAATGAATGTTCTTCGCCTATCTGGCCGAAGCCACCTTTTCCCACCCCTTTCCTGCCCGGTATAGAGCACCGTATTCTCCCGACGAGATTGGACTGGTATAATCGTTACGCTCTTTTGGCTCCTTGCTGTTACCTGTCACTACTGTTTTACCATAATGGATGTTCGAAAAATCCCTGAAATCAATCGATTCCGTTTCAATCCCTCCAGCACAATTTGCTACTTTTTCTTCTGGCGACGCTATAGTATTCATTTACAACTCCCATAAAAACAGAGAATAGGCATATGATCAGAGGATCATATGCCTGGATCTCAGGTGCGTTATTTTAAGTGGTGTTTGGGGATGACCCTCTCCAACAGAGGGAAAGTGCTGTAACATTACAAACCGCGGATTTCCGAAAGGGTCTGCCATAGCCTGATGGAAGTATTCAGGCCGGCAAGTCCATCGGTTTGTTGGAGTGTGGAAAGATGCAATTATTTTATCACACGGAACAATGGCTCGATATCCTCAGGAGAGCTTATATCTTGTACTTGTTCCGGAGTACCTAAAACGACCATCTTTCTGAGATACTCTTTATATTCGTATGAATTATCTGGGTTGACTTCTTTGATCCCTTTTTTCAGTAGATCTTCATCATAATACTCAACTTGAACTGTAGCTCGCAGTTCCTGTTCCTGAATAAAAGCAACCAGCTGGTATATTTTTTTTGCTTCCAACTCAGGGTCGGTAACATCTTTTATAAGAAATAGATTTATGCTTTGGTCGTAATCATCAGGATGAGTCTCCCTTATTTCCGTAAGACTAGGAACCTTGCCCCGAATGTCGTTCATTTCTTTAAAACCAACACCTACTTTCAAAAAGTGTTTTTCTTCGTTAAATGCTTGATCCACAATAGATTTAGCTTCTTCAGTTGCTTGATCAGACCAAAGCTCATAGAGATAACGATCCTCAAAAGTAGTGATTGAATCATTGACGGATACTCCAAAATTCACTTGAGGTTTACTTTTAGGTGTTGCTACCACACTGTATCTACCCGCAGAGTGTATGTATCTCACATTTTTTACCTCAAACGCCTCATCGTACCTTTCTTCGAGATATCGCTTAGTTTCTTCTTTTACCTTAGCGATTTCCTCAGGAGATTTCTTTTGAAATAACAATTGACCTAAACTCCATTCACCTAAAAATTGAGCACCATACATAAGGGAAAGGGAAATAACCGCGGCTAAGCCCACCTCAATTACCAGCCGACCTCCCCTAAGAAATTGATGATCCTCACTTTTACGTGCAAGGATCACAGCATCCACAAGCGCCCAAATATACACCCCATAGAACAGTAGGTCTAAATAACCATTGGTAAAGGTATTGATAAAAGTAATAATCAGTTCCCCTGAGATAAACAAAATTCCTCTTAATCTTCGTCCCACATATAGTTGACCCAATCCTGGATACAATAAAGACAACAACACGGAAATTACAGTGTTCATGGAATAAGCCTCCTTTTAGGAATTTGGAAAAGATCAGGGTGAAGGGTTTAAGATCTCTTGCACACCCTGATCTGTATTTCACTCCATTCTTACCGATCCACAATATACTCCCGACCGCCTTTAAAATAATCCCCGAAATTGTCTAGGAAATGTCTTTTTGCAGTCGGTAATTTGGTAAGCAGAGATATCGGGTTATCCCTAATCTTTTCTTTCCAAGATCCATCATCCACCCGTTGTGAGTTGTCATTGGGACCACCTAATCGATAAGTAGAGCCAGGATGTTCTCCCCATTCCCCGACGGGGTCCCCTCCTATTGTATAGTTTCTGATTTGGTTGCTGTAGTCCTTCCCTTGTTTTTCCTTTTTATAATTTGGATTCCCAACCAGCTCATTAAACCCATCCCATAAGGTAACTCCTAATCTTCCCAACGGATGTGGGACTACTGCGGATCGAAAACTTCCTTTATGGTCTTTTAGACCAGGAGCATTAAATGTTATTCCAGGACGCCCTGATTCCACTGCCATATATTCGGCCAAGCCCCCCCCAAGAGAGTGCCCTGTGAAAGAAATAGCTATATCCTCTCCTCCATACTTGCTTTTCACATATTCATAAAACTCTTTCGCTTCTTTTGTTTGCTTCATTCCAGCTCCGGTATAAAGCTTGATATCTTCGATTGCATCTTGTAAATCATTTGTTCCGGCATAAGCAATTACAATTTCACCGGTTTCCCGATTTTTGAAGGCCCTTGCCCTAAAACCTTTTTCTCCTCCTTCAACCTCAATCACTTCCCATTGATCCTCTAAAACCTTATCCCCTTTTTGAAGATTCCCATCGTAAGCGAAGTCGGATAACCTCCATAATGCTTTATCTGAGGCTTCAATCTCCGAAAAAGAACGTATTTTCCCCTTTTTTATACCAAGCTCATTTAAAGAGTGTGAAACCTTCTTTGCCCTATTATTACCTCCACTAATCTGTTTTCCATTACCATCGAGATCGCCATTAATAATCGCGATGATCTTATCTTTAATCATCGACTGTCCGTCATTGGCCAGGAAAGAAGTTAAAATCAGTGCCAAAGCCAGGATCCCCACCAAGATGATAACGTATTCCACAGTTGAGGCTCCTCGGCGATTGCATAATGGGCTAAACCTCACCCAATCCCTCTTTTTCATATCTCTTCTCCTATTATATTATTATTTCCCACTCAAAAATGGCATCGGGTCGACAGGTCTGCCTCCGATCTTGACTTCAAAGTGGAGGTGAGCGCCAGAGGAGTTGCCATTGTTGCCGATGGCTCCGATGGGTTGCCCTCTTTTGACGCGGTCTCCCGTTTTCACCAAGGGTTGGTGGGGAAACATATGGGCGTAGAGTGTTTGCATCCCGCCCCCATGATCAATCGTGATATAAGTGCCGTAACTTCGATTGCCAAGATGTCGAACCGTAACGGTACCGGCTTCGGCCGCCACGATCGGGGTCCCCACGGGGCCGGGAAAGTCCTGGCCGGTGTGGCCGGAATAACAGGTGATCCCGCAACCGGGGGCCACGGCTACCGGATTAGCCAATGATCCACCCCCAGTCGGCATAGGCCCTCCTAAACTCCCAAATGAAGCCAATTGATCTTCATCTGGAGGTGGGGCCAATACAGGAGCTTCTGATGAGCTGGTATAGGAAAAAGGAGTTGATTTTATAAATAAGACCGGTATTTTGGTTTTAGCGGTCGCTTTTGCATCCTGTTTCTTGATCTTTACTTTCAGAGACTTCAAATTATAAGCGCTGGTTTTACCAAAGGAGTTTTTCCCTTCCTTTTCTGCGAATTTCTCATCACCCGTCATCGATGCAATTTTAACCGCATCCCGAACTGCGGAGTGGGTGTCCATAATCGCAGCCCCAATCAAAGCCAACTGCCATACTGCCAGGGCAATAAGTACCGCCATGGGAAGAATGGTGACAAACTCGACGGAGGCAGCACCTTTGCGATGATCCGTACTCCATTGCAACGCTTTGTTAAACATCTTCTTCATCGGAACCTCCATTTCGGCGATGATTAAGGAGTTAATGGATTATCACCGTATCTTTCGTACTTTTATAGTTAAAACTCTGAGAGGGGATAAACACCACCTGGATTTTAGTCACCGCTGAAGCTACGATGCGTTTTTCCCGCTGATCTTTATGTTCCTTCAGTTTGAAAGAGTCCAGTTGGTAATAGGTTGTGTTATCGAAAGAGTCTTTTCCTCTTTTTTCAGCCTGCTTCAGATTCCCCGTCGTGGCCGCCCACCTCGCCTCATCTCGCAACAACGTTTCCGTCTCCATGATCGCCATCACACTAACGGCCATCTGCCAAATAAACAGAGCGATCAGCAGGCACAAAGGGAGAATCGTCACAAACTCAACGGTGATTCCACCCTTTTTTTGCTTGATGAGGGAGCCCCATCTGCTCCGGAATAATTGTTTCAACCTGCCCACCCTCTATTCAAAGTCAGTATTTCACCGTCTTACCTCCAGACGGTAACCAGTCGAAATAATAACGGGAGGGACCACTTCCCGTGCCATACACATATCGATCCCGAAAGTACTCTGCAAAGAACAGGGATTGAAAGGAGCTTCTGGCGTTCACTTCAATACGCCCATTCTTGCCGATGTGGATCTCCCCGTGTTTGTCACCCCCATGCTTCTGCACATATTCCCGGACCACATTTTGCAGTCCTCGCTCGTGTCCGGAGATGACCCGAAGCATAAAGTCCCGTTTCTGTGCATCTGTCGACAAGGCGATTCCATCAGCACGGCTAAGCTCTTCGGACATCGCCTGGCGGACCCAGGCGTCCATCTTTTGTGTTGCAGCCAAACTGGCTGCATCCGCCGCCATCTGTGAAGAGGAGTGGGTCATCCAAATGGTGACCAACGTCCCGATAAAAGCAAATAAAAGTGCAAAAATAGGAAGACTGGCCACCCAGAGGGTGGCCACGTTCCCCCGTTTATTCATTACATGCTGGAAGAGCCTGGACACGTGTTCACCTCCTAGGAAGGTATAAAAATGCCATTATCTAGATTTTGAAATCCATCTTAATTTGGCTTTTCAAATACCTAACTATTTCCTATATCTTCATCTCTTTTTTTATCTAATTCTTCCCTTTTCTCTTGCACATCCCCTTTGATTTTTTTCTTTAAATCCATACTGTTATTGTATATTTCTCTGTCTAAGTCTTTATATATCCCCCACAAATACTCGTGAATCTCCTCTCTCCTATTTATGTAATCCTGCTCTATGCTCTCCCTATCCCCTTCTTTCCCCAGATGTTTCATTGCACTCTCAACATTCTTTCTCTCCCTCTTTATTTTTTCAAGAAATTCATCTCTGATCTTCCATAATGTTTTATATTTCTCTTGCCTTCGATCAGTTATGTCACCTCCAACTATCGTTTCATAGCTCATCCATTCCGATTCCAATTCACTATACTCACCTTCAAAATAGGACTCCAGATCCGATTTCGAATTTGCTGAAGTAAAAGTCCCTCCACCTGCTTCAGCCACTTCTTTTAATGCCTGTTGCTCCGCATTATTTACATCAAAACCAATAATGTTGACAGTGGCGGAGATCCCGTCCTTTTGCAATGCTTCCGCTTCCTTTGCCGGGTTGCCTCCACAAGTCTCCAGTCCATCGCTCACAATATAGACGATATTTTTACTATTTCCATCCCCGTTCGATTTCAGGGTTTCACCAGACTTTTTGATAGCATCAGCCAAGGGAGTCCATCCCGTTGCGTCCACGGATTTTAGTGCATGGCTGAATTTGGATTTCTCATAGGTACCTAAGGGATAAATCTCGTCGATCTCGGAGCAAGACAATTGTTTATCCTTTTGACTGTTGCTCCCTTTGTGACCGTAGGCGACTAAGGAAACATTAGCTTCATCCGGAAATGTTGAAACAAAGGTCTCAACGGCCTCCTTAGCTACATCCATTTTTCTTCCACCGCTCACCTGTCCAGCCATACTACCGCTAGCATCCAATAAGATGCTTATATTGTACCGGTCAAATGTTGGCTTTTTCACATCAGTTCCCGGCCCTTGTCGATCATTTGTATAACTGGTGTCTATTTGTTCAAACGACTTTTTCACAGATAAAAAATCCTCAGCTAACAGATCCATCACTGTGTTATATACTTCTTCTTTACTCGCATTGGCACTGATTTTATCCAGCTCTGCCTCCACTTTCTTCTGGTCATAACTGTCCCCAGAATACTTTCCGGGACTTTGGGCAATCATGTCCTCTACTTTAGTGGGGATTTTGTCTCTCTCCTTTTCGGTATCTGAACTTCCTATACCCTTATCATTTTCTAAACCACAACCTATTAAAGCAAATGTGCATAACAGAACTAGTATATGCTTAAATAATTTCGCCAAAGGAAACCCTCCTATTTATTATTATAATTCAGGCATATGATCAAATGATCATATGCCTGAAAGATTAATTTCCTTTACCGCCAACTTCACTCACAATATCCTTTATTTTCTGCTTCAAAGTTTCACCAACACCGTCTTTACCCTTGACAGCAGACAGAATAACCGCACCCAAAGCTGCTGCACCGGCAAGCACGGCTACATACTCAACCGTTGAAGCCCCTTTGCGGTCGACCAAGACCTTGCGAACGGCATCCTTCATAAAGATGTTACCCCGTACGTATGCCTTGATGCATTTCTCCTTCATCACTCTACCTCCTAAAAATATCATAATATCCGCCACAAACCGTCCGAACCAAATTCTCTTTTCTTACCTCACCTCCTTAAAGCAAGCCTTTGAAGGGACTGTCATCTGAGAAGAAAAACTTCAACACGAAGGCTCCGAAGATCAAAATCATAATCGATGGTGTGATCACCAAGCCGGCAACGGCAGAGATCTTGGGCTCTGACTTCCCTGCCTGTTCCTTTGCCTTTTCCGCACGCATATTTCGCATTTCGGAGGCCTGCATCGCAAATGTCTCCGAAATCGGAGTACCCAGATTGTGGGCCTGAATCATGGATTGTACCAGGGTCTCCAGTTCAGAGGAATCCGTACGATTCATCAGTGCCCGATAGGCCACCTCCCGCTGCACCCCGAAGGATAGTTCCTGGTTCAGTCGCGTGATTTCCTCACTCAGGGGCCCTTTATGAGTTGTTACATAGTAATGGAGGGCACTATCCAGTGACATCCCCGCTTTCAGGGTGATACTCATCATGTCAAGAAAGTCGGGAAGCTCATATTGGATCTCTTCTTGGCGTCTCTTGGCCATCATCTTGATGCCGAAGATCGGAATCATATACCCGATTAATGGTCCAAAGGCCAAGCCGAAGGGGGCAAGGGGCAAACCAAGAAGGAAGTAAAAAAATCCGGAAATCCCTCCACCCAAGGCAAAAACGATTTTGGCTCCCTGCAGTCGGTCCACATTCAAACCATAGGGGTGACCCGCTTTGACTAGATAGTCCTTCAGTTCATCAGGGTCACTTAACAGCTCGATCCCCTTGCCGGCGGAGGAGAAGTGATCAAACCAACGGATCAGCAGCTCGCGCCATCCTCCATCGTCGGATATACGCCGGATCGAAGCCAACGAGCCACCTGCCTGCCCTTCAATATGTTGGTTTACTTCATTTTGTTTCTCCCGGTATTTCACGTACATAAAAGCAGCAAGAAGTACACATATCCAGGCGGAAATCACGATTGTTGCGATTAGCATGATCTTCTCTCCTCCCTAGACCCGGATATTGGAAAATTTGCGGACCAAGACCACGCCCAAGACCTGCAGGGCACAGAAAATGGCCAACAGGATCATACCCGGAAGGGTGGTGAACAAGTCCCAAAAACCATCGATCATCTTGCTCAACATAAAGGCGATCAGCAAGGAGATCATCGGCAAGGCATAAGCGGAAGTCCGGGCTTGGGCGGTGACGGCTCGAATGGTTTGGTGAATGATTTTTCGTTCTTCCATGGTCGCAGCCATCTCGCTCATCACCTTGGCCAGGTCGCCTCCCGCACGGCGTTGAATGATGAGGGCGTTGATAAACACCTGCATATCCCGGGTGTTGATCCGCTGCAGCAGATCCTGTAGCGCCTCCTCCATATCACGTCCCAGTTCCATCTCCCTCACCACGCGCCCCAGCTCAGTTTGAATCGGAGCTGGCATCTCGTTGACAACCAGTTGCAATCCCTGCGGGACTGAGAGACCGGCCCGGGCGGCACTGCTTAACAAACGGCACGCTTCGGAGAGTTGATTATCCATCCGTTGAGCATAGATATTTTGTCTCGATTTGAGAAAGAGTTTGGAGCCAACCGGAACCAATCCCACGGTAAGAATCAGGGTGAGTAGCACCGAATCGATGCCGGCCGCCATCTTCAACACAATAAACAAGATGATTGCCGCCCCGAACAAGAGTGACCCATATTCCGAAGGTTTCATTTCCAGGCTGGCCCGTTCCAATTTGGGCTTCACCTTCTTCGCCCAGGATGTACCGTCAATTTTATCCGATAAGGAATCGGACCAACTGGATTTTTCCACGCCCTGGTACATCCATTCGTTCAACATCTCATGGGCTTTTTTTCGTTCGCTGTTCAGGGTCAAATAGTAGTATATAGCCCAAACAGCGGAGACTGCCGCACCTGCAGCTAGTAATGCACCCATATTACTGACTCCCCTCTTCTGCCACGGAGGTAAAGATGGAAGCGTCCACAGGTGCACCGTATGCCTTCAAACGATTGAAGCATTGGGGGATGACACCGCTGGCAGTGTGGAATCCATTCACTTTGCCATCCTGCGACACACCGGTCTGTTGAAACCGGAACAGTTCCACCAACTTGACGGTGCCGTCTTCACGCTGTTGCATTTCGGTGATGGCCAGCATTTTGCGCTGACCATCGGGAAGACGGCCGATCTGGACAATGAAGTCGATCGCTCCCACCAGATACTCCCGGATAATGGAGGATGGCAATTCCGAGCTTGACATCATCACCATCGCTTCCAAACGGCGCATCGCATCCTGTGGTGAGTTGGAGTGGACCGTGGTGAGTGAACCTTCGTGACCGGTGTTCATCGCCTGCAACATATCAAAAGCTTCCGAGCCCCGTACCTCCCCAACAATAATACGGTCGGGGCGCATCCGGAGGGCGTTTTTGACTAACTGGCGGATCGTCACTTCCCCTTTTCCTTCCACATTGGAGGGACGTGCTTCCATTCCCGCCACATGCCCATGGGGAATCCGAAGTTCCGCCATGTCTTCAATGGTCACAATCCGCTCATTCTCGGGGATAAAGTTGGCCAGAGCGTTGAGCAGGGTGGTTTTTCCACTCCCGGTCCCACCGGAGATAATAATGTTCAACTTCGCTTTAACCACACTGGCCAAAAAAGTGGCCATTTCCGGGGTAAGGCTTTTAAATCCAATCAGATCGTCCATCCGGATCGGATCCTTGCGAAATTTCCGGATGGAAAGAAGAGACCCCTTCAGACTGATGGGAGGTATCACCGCATTGACGCGGCTTCCATCAGGAAGGCGGGCGTCCACCATCGGGGAACTGACATCCACCCGGCGACCGAGGGGAGCAACGATCCGATCGATGACGTGACGCAAGGCTTCTTCATCCCGAAAATGGATGTCTGTCTTGTGTACTTGCCCCTTCTTTTCAAAGTAGATTTCATAGGGACCGTTCACCATGACCTCTGTGATATCCGGATCATCCAGAAGCGGTTCAAGGGGTCCGTAACCGACAGATTCATCAATAATACGAGTGATAAGACGATCCCGATCCTGGCGGGAGATCACCACCTGCTCATCTGCCAAATAACGGCCGATCAAGCGATCCAATGTCATCCGCAATTCAACGGCCGGCATCTTGGTCAGCTTTTCAAGATCGGTCTCTTGTAAAAGACGTGCCTTGAAATGGCGTGCCAACTCATCCAGTCGAAAATCACTGGCGGCAGAGCTGGATGGTTTGGCAGAGGTTTTTTGGGAATTGTATCGGTTGGGATCAACTTTTTTGATCGAGTTGGTGGTTCGATTAAAGAGAGACACCCTTAATCCTCCTTTACGATGCGGATCGCTTCGACTGTTGTCCCAACATCGAATCGGCCATCTTTTTAATATCTTTCAGGAAGATCGAGTTTTTCTTCTCCTTCTGGCCTGTCCGCAAAGGGATGCCACGGTTAATCGATTGCTGAACATATCTTTCATCTTCACGAAGATTGGCTGCAATCGGATAATCGAAGTGTTGTTGAATGTCTTTCTCTCTCAATTCGGTTGATTTCCGAATCCGGTTCAAGATCAATTCCAACCGTCCCGTAGGATCCACGCCGATTTTGTCAAATAGCTGCAAAACCTGACCAAACGTTCGTATGGATGGGGAGTCAGGTGTCATGATATAGAAGATCCGGTCCGCTTCTTCCAGCGCTGCATAGCTTAATGTGGTCATCTCTGTAGGCAGATCCACCAGGATATAGTCGTAATAGAGACGGGCAGTGCGCAATAACCGCTGAACATGTTCCTCGGTCACCTGCTCAGCAATTTCAGCATCACAAGGGCTGATCAACACTTCCATCTGAGAGACCGATTCGATGGCAGTGACATTGCGGATGTGGTTGTCGTTCAACTCTTTCAAAACAGGAGTCAGGTCAAAAATGGAACGTTCGTGCTTCACATTCAGATACGTTTCAACACCACCGTATTGCAGATTCAGATCCACTAACAACACACTGCTGTCCGAATCGATCTGTAATGTCTGGGCCAGAGCCGCAGCCACCGTGCTGCGTCCACAGCCACCTTTTCCACTGTAGAAGGTTGTCACCTGCCCGCGCCCCCAAGTAAAACCGCCTGCAGCTTCTGCTTTAACCTTTTGCTGAACTTCCAAAGCCTTGACCACCCGGGTCAACACATCTCCCAGTGCAGTGATTTCATCAGGCATAAACAACACGTCAAATGCGCCCGCCCTGTTTACATCCCGAGCTTTAACAGGGTCTCGGTGGTTGGCCAAAAAAACAGTCAAAGTGTTAGATAATTCATTGGATATGTAGTGCAACAACTGCAAACCTGAATCATCACTTGGCTCTTGCAGAATCACAATGTTAGGTTCCAACCGGGCAATCTCCCGTCGCACTTCTGAAGGTGCTATATGCATATGTTGCGGAAATGTATTGGCGACCCGTCCAATAATCTCCTGCGCATGTCCTTCATCCTCATCAACAATCAATAATTTGATTTTATCGCTCATTCCATCACCCCCTGTCAGTTTCCGGCGGTTCCTTCAGTTGAATGACCTAGATTCACACCATGTTTTTGATCCTCTTTAAGGTCTTTTTTCTGCGGGGCTTTCACCACGCGAATTGAATGGGCAAAATTTTCGGCATATATGAGATCCTGAGCTTCTTTCAGGGAGAGCTCCAAACCGATGGCTTTGTTATCTTTGGCCACACCATGAACCAGCTTATCTTTCAAAAAAAGTTTCGTTACCGGCTTCTCTCTACCGGTTTCAGGATCGGTTTCATAGGAAACGAAGATATCCACCCGATCTTGGGAAGTGAACGTTTCATCGAACAAAACCTGATCCGATCCCCTGAGCAGGACCATCCGGCTTTTGGGGTCATTCAGCTGTGTTGCCGGTCGCAACAGGTTCCGGGTCAGTTGATCTCCTTTGCTGATGGGTATCACGGAGACCTGTCCTTCAATCTGACTCACATTGGTTACCATGGATTGGTTCATGTACTTTTCAGGGATGGACACCGTCTTAAAGTCTTCCGGACGCAACGGTTCACGTGAGTTGATATCCTTGGTCGCCACCAGCACTGTTTGCTCCGAACCCAATCCCGCATACAATTGATTGGATTCCTGCAGAAACAAAAATGCGGCCACAGTGGCAAGTACAATGGATAACACTGCAAATATAACGGCTCTGCGCTTAGCATCTTGCATAGATCCACAACACCCGCTCATTCAGTAGTTATAAGAACGATTCTTCCACTTACTCCTTTGAATCTCATTTATAATAGCAATGAGTTCCACATTTGGCAATATACTATTCGGATAATTCTCCCCCTACATAACCATGAACAGGTATGTCCCCACAGTTCCTGTCAATACGAAGGGCGCAAAGGGCAACTCCGACTTACGTGTCAAAGATTGAGAGGAAAACAGCATCTTCCCCACAATCCACATCGCAGCCAATACATGAGACAGGATGAAGATCGATAAAAAACCTTCCAAACCAGCAGCAAAACCAATCATCGTAAACAGTTTAATATCCCCGCCGCCAATCGCTCCCCCCTTCGTCATAATTGCGATCACAGCCAAAACAAGGAATGCACCCAGTCCCGTTAATATATACTCCATCCAGGAGTGCTGATGACCATATAAGTGAACCCCCAAGGAAAAGGCTACTCCAACCAGAACAAACCGATCATAAATGAGGCGTTCCCGAAGATCCGTAATGGTGGCACAGATCAAGACCAAAATCAGGGAGATGTAAATCAAGTGTTCCGTCGCTGGTAAGTTCATCCCATTTAGCTCCCTTGGCGAACTAAGAATACATTTATTCAACGCCTATTATAAGAATAAAGGCCCGGAAAAACAAGGAAAACATGGTTATTTCCCAGACGATTCTCAGTAATAGATTTTACGACTTAGTTGATATAGTCCTGAAGATTTATATTATATAGCAAAAAGGAAGAACGCTATTCCTGTGATGGCCTGACATTATTGACTTCTTTTATGGATCAGCATACAACAAGAATGGTCCTGGAACAAGCGTTCCCGATATAATTTTAATGTGAATCTTGTTTTTGATAAAGGATGAGGATTTGGTGGTTTCTCATATTAATATTCTCATTCTGAAAAAGCCCCTATTTTCGAAATTGAACATCATTCCGATGTCCCGTCGAATAGGGGCTTAAACAAATTGTCAAGCACTATTTCTTGTGTTGATCCTTAACATTCTTGTAAATCATTAATTAATTCTTTATATGAACCCCTGATAAGGGTTACAACATAGTCAGGATCATACTCATAATGAACTTCCCAATTGATTAGAACGATGGAAGGCGAGTCTACTGATTTGTAGGCAAAGATGGGTCAGAGTCCTCCAAGAGATACATCTCGGAATACACTCCAATTACATGATAAAAATCTTCAAGATCTCCTTCACCTTTTGAAATACATAACATTTTGTCGAATGAATAGGGAACACCATTTACATCAATACATGCACCTGGAATACTTCCTTGATAAACTTTCACCCATTCTACATACTCTTTTGGTAGTTTTTGGCCAACCAATTTCTCAATCCGCTCAACATCTTGGTCTGTCGCAGGTTGTTTAACTTCCTCCCATTTAACCATTACCTAATTCCTCCTATCTACCCCAAATTCGATGACCACCTGTGTGAGTTTTTCCTTAGCATCACGGATAATATCCTAGCAATCACTCCATTGGGTCTGAAGATATACTTCCTCCTGATTATCATTTGAGGAGTAGAAAGTAGAAAAATTACTTGAAAATAGTGTTCTGCATTTCCGCAAATTGTATCAGTTGATATTTTTCAGTGATGGTAAACTAACGCCGGAGGAAATCGTAGAAGAAGCACTCTATTACGAAGCAATCATTACTCCCATTCCAAAAAATAGTGAGAACAAGGATTTTCCGGAGTAGGCATTCTTATCTCCACCAGCCCTCTAGCCACGCAATCTTTTCGATTACCCTTTTTCCTCTTTTGTATTCTTAGTTCCCTTGACCAAGTCGAAGCCTTTGTCAGCAATCTTGCCCCCCGTTTGATGTGCTTAGCTCCATGGGAATATGATTCCTGCTGTTGAAAACTGTCCCGTCCACTCCGCTTAAGTTCACTCCCGAATATATCTTTTTCTGAGATGGCTTCATATCCGGCCTTGATATTGCTGACGATCGACACACTCTAGGAACAAAATTGGTTCCCTCTAAGGATTGTCCAAAATTTCCTTCCAGAATGGCTTGTCTTCTTATTTACTCCGGCTTGTTGGTTGGTTTGAATTGTGGCTTTGCTACGGTTGTTTTCCACTCTGGGGGACTTTGCCTCCATCTATATTCCCGTGATGATCTGTTCGTCTTACTTTTCAGCGTTTGCTACAATTCACCGCTAGACAGGAAGACGAAGTGGGAGCATGGAAATGAACAGACAA
>NZ_JBNPXF010000031.1:0-32539 GCF_050433445.1 Kroppenstedtia sanguinis
TCTTCCCTGTGTTGCTTCCGTAAGGCTTTGCCCCTGCCCGATCGGAAGATTTGGAGCGGCCAGTTTTCACTTCCTTGCCGGATGGCAACGGTCGCATGGGTGAACACGATCTCCCCATCCAAAATATGGCTAATCAACACGCCTGTTCCTCCATATCTAAAAACGCAGGTCACCGATAACATGTCTCCTTTGAACTTTAAAGAACCATCCTGATCGATTGGATCCCTTTCGATATTGCATGACATACACGTCGGATTGCGCAAGGTTTTCTTGTTCCCATGCATCCAAATTAAAAAAGACCCTCTAATCGACTGGGGACAAATACGACGCCCCTGTGATTCCAATAATTTCATATCCTATCCTATGTACTATAGCGAGGGAGCATTTTCTGCCTGTATTGTTGAAATCTCGCAGTATTTTTATTAACTATTTGTAAATGGATCATTTCACCCTAGAAATCCTGCTATAATAGGCTCCGTTCAATCATCATGGAGGAGGATAGGTCATGCATAAAAAATCCTTAGTAGCTCTGGGCTTAGCCGCGGTTGTTTCGCTTTCTATTTTGATCCCATCTTTTGCTGATCAACAAGATTCCAACCCACAGGATAATAAAAATAAGAAACCAAAGGACCCTATTATTACAAAACATGTGATAAAAGTGGATAAGTCATTAAACGTGCCTTATGATAGTAAAAACAAAGCTTTATTTCCCGATGGACTGCCAATTGGTTTAGGTTCTGGTATGACAATTAAATCATTGAAAAAAAATGGGGACTTAGAACTCTATTTTCTAACAGATCGAGGACCCAATGCGGATGGTCCCAAATACAAAGATGAAGCTCAAGAAGCTAAAACAATACTGTTTCCAACCCCTCACTTTACTCCCCAAATTGGGACTGCTACTGTTACAAAGAATGGGGTTATTGTTAACGAAACAATCACATTAAAAGATGCAAAGGGTCAAGATATTTCAGGTCTGCCAATGGAACCTGGTAGCGTCGGTTCTACAAATGAAGTGGCACTAAGTAAAAACCTTGAAAAGCTCCCATTTGACAAAAATGGGCAAGACCCTGAAGCGATCGCAGTAGATAAAGACGGTAATTTTTGGATTGCTGATGAATATGGTCCATTTATCACCCAATTTGATTCTAATGGGAAACAATTAAAGAAATACATGCCTGGTGACGGCCTTCCAAGTACTCTAAAATACCGCCAGCCAAACCGCGGATTCGAAGCGCTATCGATCACACCAAACGGTAAAGTGTATGCCTCAGTACAAAGTACATTGGATATTAAGGGTAAAACAAAAAATACAGCTTCGTTCATTCAAATCGTCGAATTAGATCCTCAAACAGGTAAAACAAAGTTATTCGCCTACCCACATGATGTGAAAGCATATAAAAATAGCAGAGATGCTAAGATTGGTGATATGTTTGCCATATCCAATTCAAAGTTTGTGTTGATTGAACAGGGTAAAACAAAGGATAAAAAAATGCGTAACCTTCTTTATCTCATCGATTTAAAAGGTGCCACGGATATTTCTGAAATGAAGGTAGATGGCCGAGAATTGGAATACAGTGATAATCTTTCCAAACTGAAAAAATTCAAACCCATTAAGAAGAAAAAAATTATCGATCTAAGAAAGCATGGTTGGGAGGCTGAAAAAGCAGAAGGGCTAGCTGTTCTTCCTGATAAACAAACCATTTTCGTTTTAAATGATAACGATTTTGGTGTTTCACTTGATGTCAAAGATGACCAAGTCGAAAAACCCGATATTGAAGACTACACCCTACATGCTGATGGAACATTGACGTATAAAGGCCAGTCTGCTGATCCAACATTAACAGTTGTACCAAACAATGAAAAAACGCACTTATTTTCTATCAAATTGCCCAAACCTCTAAAGTAGAGGAGGTTGTGAAAACGGAACCGATTTTTCCCTAGATTGAGGGAGAAATCGGTTTTTTTACTTTGGAATTAGAATTAGAAGCGGGTTGACGAATCCGGTTTACTTTAGTAAGAGGAACCAACAGAAGTCGTTTTAGTGCTGATCCCGACTCTGCCAAACCGCTCTTTAACTGCCCAAAAGTAGCAGGAGCGGATGAACTGCCCGATCTCCCCTTGATCGCCAGCTGCCTCCGCCATATCAAGGAAAATGGATTTCAACGGATCCCGGAACCGGTGGCCACCCCTTCCAGGAAACTCCTGGTAAGTCACCAAGGGGAATTTTACTTTATGGAGGAATGGCTCGATCCGAAGGAGATCCCTCCACACAGCCTCCCCTACTTCAAAAAAATGGGGGTCGCACTGGCCAAGTTCCATCGTGCCTCCGCCGGGCTACCCCCGCCCAAATCCGTTCCGGACCGCAATCGGTGGGGTAAACACCCGGCTCTCCTCGCCAAGGCTGGGAAGCGACTGGAAACATGGAGCCGCCAAGTCCGAAATGCATCTGCAGAGGCTCCCGCCCAACTGGCCTTCCTCTCCACCCGCTGTCAACTGGCCCAGCAAACGATCCAGGAGGTCTCCTTGCATATCCTATTTCAAACCCAACCCCAATCCGCCGTCTGGTGCCACAATGCCCTTCAACATCGTAATATCATGTTGGATCGGCAGGAGCAATTCTGGTGGATCGACTTTGAAACTCTGGCCTATGCTGAGAGAGTCCGGGATTTGGCCCACCTGTTAGAATATCACGCGGCTCCCTACGGTTGGCCTCCAGATGCGGTGCAACAATTTCTCTCCGCCTATGAATCGGCTTGCTCCATCCCGCTGAGCCGGGAAGAGTGGCTCCTCCTCCGCGGTCATCTCACCTTCCCCGAACGTCTCTACAAACGTGCACGGCGCTGTTTCGGTCGTTCCCACTCCCGTTCCAAGGACTGGCATGAATTGCGCAAGGGGTTGCAGCGAGAACAGATGAAGGAGAGTCTACTGCAGCACCTCGCTCTCCTCACTCCCGGGGAATCACCGGAAGGATAAGGGCGGAGGGGTATTCCCGATGATGGTAGACCTTCTGCTCTGCCACCACCATCTCCGTGCTCTGTCCCAACTCCGCCCCGGTATTCAGATTGCGGTCATACTTGGGAAAGGCACTGGAAGCCACCTCTACCCGAATCCGATGTCCCTTTTGAAACAGGTGAGAGATATTCCAGCAGTCGATCTCATACTCATAGATTTGTCCAGGCTCCAGCAATTGCGGGTGATCTATCCCCTTGCGAAAGCGTCCCCGGACCATCCCGTCAGTGAGCCGCTGGGCAAATCCGTTGGGCCACACATCGAGGAACTTCACCATAAAATCGGTGTCTCGGGCAGAACTGGAGGCGAACAGTCGCATCCGGATCGGACCTGTCACTTCCAGATTCTCTTTCAAGGCTGCGGTCGTGTAGACCAGTACATCATCCCGCCGTTCCACAGCGGAGTAATCATCGGGACCTCCGATCTGGTTGGAAGTGGGATCCGTGAGGAAAGGAACCGGATCCGCCGGATCGTAGGAGTAGCGATCCGGCAACTCCTCCCCCGGCGCCTCTTGTGACAATTGTCCGTCCCCGAAGCGGCTGTTGGCCCGTCCGCCGCTGTGAAGATAAAAAGGAGTCCAACGTGTTCGCTGTAAAGGCCATTCCCGCTCCTGACGCCATTGATTTTCTCCCATCACGAAGATACTGACGGGAGGCTCCTCAGCCACCCCATTGGCCTCCCCCTTCAACCAGCGATCAAACCATCGCAGTTGAAGGGCGTTCAAGTCGATCAAAGATTGGGGTCCGAAATCCAGCTCTCCCAGCCGGGTGGACCGGTTCACTTGGTGGGGCCAGGGTCCCATCACCAGCTTCTGGTGCTTCCGGGCGAAGTCCGTCTGGGCCTGAGTGGTCATCCCGACGTAGTTCAGAGGAGTACCCACCTGTTCATCATCGTACCAGCCGGAGATGTGCAACACAGGCAGATCCAGCTCATGGAACCGTTCCTGGTAGGCGATCCGGCGCCACCAATCATCCAATCGGGGATGTTTTACTTCCTCCCGCCACCGAGGCAAAGATTTGCCTGTCTTTTCATCCATCGTCAACAGAGGAAGATGCCAATACACCTGCTCCCAATCGATCACGTTTACATCCTGCATCACCCGGCCGCTGGTCATATACAACCAACAGAGATGTTGCGGTCCTGGCAATCCCGTCGGCGTCTCTACAAAAGGGTCCGACGGAGTGACGGTGGAGATCATCGCCTTCAGATGAGGTGGCTGTGTCAAGGCGGTCAACCACTGGATCCGGGCTAGGTAGGATGCACCCATGGTCCCTACCACCCCATCACACCAAGGCTGAGCCGCAGCCCACTCAATGGCGTCATAGCCATCTGCTCCCTCGTTGAAATAAGGGATGAACTCCCCGTCGGAATCTCCCCGCCCCCGAACGTCCATGGAGACAAATCCATATCCCCGGGCGGCAAAATAGGGGGCGGTTTGGTAGACGAACTCTCCCGCTTTCCCATAGGGAGAGCGAACCACGATCGCCGGCACCGGTTGCTCCGTCTCCGGTAGATACAAGTCAGTGGACAAGGTCACCCCGTCCCGCATCGGCACCCGGACATCTCGATGGATCCGGACATCCAGCCGTTCCTGTTGCTGTTGCTGCATGATTTTCTCCTCCCTTTCAATGAGACTCCCTTTTCTTTTTCGGTCTATGAGCCGATTTCCCTGCTCTGCAAAGGCGATAAATCAGAAAAAAGCCGCGAGTCTGACGACAATCGCGGGACGGGTCCGGTTATCGGATCGAACAAGCTCTCTCTCATGTGCGGTGATTGACATGACTCCTTAAGAAAACCACTTTGGGCCAAAAGGTCGCTTGAGCTGTGCATGAATCCCTTTTACCGCCTATTTTCGAGTTGATCCACAGCCTCCCTTTCAGAGCGGGTCTTGCTTCTCAGGGAGACGAGCCGTCCCCTGGACGGCCACATTCCCCCGTTTGTTGAAAACACGCAGATCGATGCGGGACATTTATTCACCTCCTTGAGGGGAAGAACAACAATCAATCGTGTGTATTTCTCTTGTCTTCAAGATCATCTAATTGGTCGGATACTTTACTCTTTAGCTTCTCCCTCATTTTTTGTCTTTCCAAATCTCTTTTTTTAATTGATTCACTAAATCTTGCACCAAGTTTTTCACTTATTACTTTTCTTCTATCCTTGTTGTACTGTCTAAGTTTAGGATAGTCTCCTTTTTTGTTCATATAGGTTATAGCCTTATCAAAACGATTTGATTCTTTTTTATAGTACCTGTCTCTGTATAAGTTGTGAGTTTTCCTTAGATACTCTCTTTTATCATCTTCTTGGGATCGAAACTGACTTGTTACATCCCCTTCATACTTCATCCATTCCAACTTCAATTTTGCATACTCATTCCGAAAGTATGTATCTAATTCCGCCTTGGAATTTGCCGAAAAGTACTTTCCTCCGCCTGCTTCCGCCACCTTCTTTAAGGCCTGATGCTCTTTGTTTCCCACATCAAAGCCGATGATATTGACCGTCGCCTTGATATTGGATTGATTGAGAGATTTAGCTTCTTTCACCGGGTCACCGCCACAGGTCTCCAAGCCATCACTTACCACATAGATCCTGTTTTCAGCCTGACCCTCGGTTTCCTTCAATCGCTGGCCCGCCTGGTTCATCGCTCCTGCCAAAGGAGTCCACCCTGTCGCCCGGATCGGATCCAACTTGCTTTGCAACGTGGATTCATCATAGGGGCCCATTTCGACGATCTCTTCAATCCCCTTGCAGGATTCGGATTGGTCCGCTTTGCTGTTGCTTCCCTTGTGTCCGTACACGATCAGGGAGACGTGGGTCCCCTCAGGCAACTGGGAGGTAAAGGTGCGGACGGCCTCCTTGGCCACCTGCATCTTTTCGCCCCCGCTGACCCGGGCAGCCATACTACCGCTGGCATCCAGCAGGATGGTGACGTTGTGCTGTTTCTCCTCCGGCCCATTTACCTCTGTTCCCGGCTGATCTCCGGAGACATTAAAGGTGGGATCAAAGTTGTCATAGGCATCCTTCACTGGCCCGTAATCCTCGGCAATGAGGCTGACGATGGTGTTGAAGACTTCCTCATCGCTGGCATCCTGCGGGATTTTGTCCAACTCAGCTTCCACCTTAGCTTGGTCATACTTGTCCCCGGAGTAAGTGCCGGCACCCTGCTCCACGATCTCTTCAATGGTGGTGGCAATCTTTTGCTTGTCTGCACCCGCCTCTTCCTTCACCTTCTCGCCACCACTTCCGGCTTCCTGGGAACAGCCCGCAATCATGACGGTAGCAAAAAACAAAAGAAAAGCGTTTTTCCATGCCTTAGTGAACCTCAATTCTTTCGCCCCTTTTTTGATAATAAATTCCACATCGATTATATCCTACCTTGAAGGATGACGTAATAGGTTGAAAGTTTTAATCCCTGTTCCAGAACGATTTGGATTCCGAATACAAAAAAAGCCCCACCCTCCAGGCCATGTCATCAGGGGTGCTTCATGCAATCGCGGCCCTTCTTATCCCACTTGTAGCTGTTGCTCCGTACTCTGATTAAGCGATCATACAACAGCTGGGGCGCTGTGCAAAAAACAACCCGGCAACCCAAGTGAGTTGCCGGGTGTTCTTTATACCGGATACAGCCAGGGAGGCACGAGGTCATTTGGCTTCTTGAGTTGCTTTTTTCATGCGGCGGGTGGCCGGGTCAAACCAGCTGTAGATGACAGGGATGACCACCAGGGTTAAAAGAGTACTGGAGAAGAGGCCTCCAATGACGGTGATCGCCATGGGTTGTTGGATTTCCGTCCCTTCTCCCCACGCGAGAGCGAGGGGAACCAACCCGAGGACGGTAGTGGTCGCCGTCATCAGAATCGGGCGCAAGCGGGTGATGCCTGCCTCGACGATGGCCTCATAAGAGGGGATTCCGCGCGCCTTGAGCTGATTGATATAATCCACCAGCACAATCGCATTGTTGACGACAATCCCCGTAAGGACGATCAGCCCAATCATGGCCGTCACCCCTACCGGGGTCTGCGTCAGCCAGAGTGCGGCAGTGACACCGATAGCCATGAGCGGCAAGGTCAGCATAATGACAAAGGGATACTTGAAGGATTCAAACTGAGCTGACAGGACGAGGAAGACGAACAGGATGGCCAGAACCACTGCCAACAGCAAATCATTCATCGCATCCTTGAGCAGTTCAGCGCCTCCGGTAAATTTCACTGTTAAATTGGAGGGTAAGATGCGGTCCAGTTCCTGCTGCACCTCTTGCTCCAATGCCCCCAGATCGGATCCGTCATATTGCACCTTGTATTCGATACTATCCAACAGATCGCTCCGGTTGACTGTGATCGGACCTTGTTTCACTTCCAGATCCGCCACTTTGGACAGCGGGACGGTTCCACCTGTGGGTGTTTGAATCGGGAGCTTCTTCAACTCGTCTGGCGAGTCGCGCAACTCATCCTCATAATGGAGGAACACATCATAAGAGCCTTCCTTCACATCAGTCTGAGTCACCACTTGCCCGCGGGTAGCATCGGAGACCGCCGTCACGATTTGCGCCGGGGCCAGTCCTTCCTTCTGTGCCTGCTTCCGATCAACACTTACCATCAATTCCGGTTTCGTTTCCTTTTCAGAGTCCGTCACCTGCCGAACCCGATCCATCCCCTGGAGGGTGGAGTGGATTTTGCCCGACCATTTTTCTAAATCCTCTTTCTCCCCGCTCACCCGGAACTCCAAGGTATTGGGGGCTCCCGCAACTTCAAAGGAGGATTGCTCCCGCAATTCCACCTCTACATCCGGATCCACCTGGGCCAGTTTCGGCCGCAGATCATTGATAATCGTCCGGGTGGATCGGTTCCGCTCACTACGATCTACGGCTTGGACATAGATTTGGGAGATGTTTCGTCCACCCTCCCCGGAAAGTGAATTTAGACTGCTTCCCATGGAAGCCTGGTAGCTTTTAATATCCTTGTCCTTGCCCAGAATCGATTCCATCTTAGCGGAGACTTGTTGTGTCTTGTTCAGCCCGGTTCCTTCGGGCATCTTCACATCCACAGTGAACACACCCTCGTCCGAAGCGGGGAGAAATTCCGTCCCGACACTGCGCACGCCCATTGCACCGGCTCCCAAGAGGGCGAGGGAGATCAGCAGCACCGTGAACCGGTGAGCGAGAGACCAGTTCAACAACCCACGGAAGCCACGGTAAAAACGGCTATTTTTCTGTTGTTCCTTCCAGTCTCCTTTAGGCTTTTTCATCATTTTAGCGGCCATCACTGGCACAAGGGTGAGCGAGACCAGCAGAGAAGCCAACAGACTGAAGGAAACGGTAAAGGCAAACTCCTTGAACAGTTGACCGACCATACCGCTGACAAAGACGACCGGTACAAAGACAAAGACGGTTGTCACTGTAGAAGCGGTCACAGCCGCCGCTACTTCTCCGGCTCCTTTGATCGCAGCTTGCTTGTTGTCTTCGCCCTGCTGCAGGTGTCGATAGATACTTTCGATCACCACGATGGAATTATCCACGAGCATCCCGATCCCCAGGGCCAAACCACCCAGGGTCATAATATTCAGGGTGAAGTCAGACAAGTACATTAGGACAAATGTGGTGACGATCGAGAGCGGAATCGCCACGCCGATAATCAAGGGACTGCGGAAAGAACGGAGGAACAGGAAGAGCACCAACATCGCCAAGATGCCGCCGATCACCATGGTGCTGCTCACATTCTGAATGGACATATCCACATATTTCCCCTGGTCGAAGATGATATGGGTATCCACATCCAGCTTTTTGCTCAGCTGCTCCAGTTCCTCCCGCACATCCTGGGAAACCTCAGCTGTATTGGCTCCCGACTGTTTAAACAGATTGATCCCGATGCTGGGCTTGTTGTTGGTGCGGGTAATGATATTTTTCTCTTCTTTACTGATGCGGACATCAGCCACATCATCCAGGGTGGTCTTCTTTCCCGTGCGGGGATCCACAGCCAACTCCAATTCCCGAATTTGCTTGAGACTGGTCAGTTCGGAAGAGACCCGCGCTGTCAGATCCTGATCCCCTTTATGGATGATTCCTCCAGGTTGACTGATCTCAGTCCCTTGTATCCGCTCTTGGATATCCGACTGGGAAAGATGATATTTTTTCATCTGTTCAGCATCCAGCGAGATCCGGATCTGACTCTCCCTCAAACCGGAAACATCGGCACTGGCCACTCCCGGCAACTGGGAGAGATTCTGACTGATCTGGTCGATGTCCTCCCGCAATTCTTTGTCGGAAGTTCCCTTGGTCATCACCGAGAGTTGGACAATGGGAAAAGTGGAGGGATCAAATTTCAGGAAACTCGGTGTGTCCACATCATCGGGCAATGGAGTTTGATTGATCCGGGAAATCACATCGTTTTGCAATTGGTTGATATCCTGGGACCATTCAAACTCCAGTAAAATCAGGGTCGACCCTTCCCGTGTCTGACTCTGGATATTTTTCAGTCCGGGCAGTGTGCCCAGATGTTTCTCCAGAGGTTTCGCCACTTTCTCCACGACTTCCTCTGGCCCTGCCCCTGGATAAGAAGCGACCACGGCCCCTACCGGAGGCTGAATATCCGGCAACAAATCGGTCTCTAGATCATTGAGGGCGACAAAGCCCATCACCAAGACGATAATGACCGCCACGGTGGTGAACACCGGCCGCCGGATGGCTGATCGGGCGAACCACATCAATGTTTCCTCCGTTTCCATATCTAGATCTGGAATTATGATGATTCATCATGACTTCATGCCCCGACCGTCAACTCCGAATACGGAGACGGATCCACCGGTCCCATAGATCAACTGAATCCAATTATTCCAAGAACTTCTGCATCCTGAATTGAGGCTGAAACCCTTCTTCCCTCTATACCCCCACAAGCTACCAAATATTCTCCTTTTAAAAAACCGGAGGGGACCCTCTTTCCGCAAACTCCGAAAGGAACCTGATACTTCCCGGCAAAAAAACAGAAATCCCCGTCGATTGAGGTCAACCGACGGGAGTGGGCTGACTAGTTTTTTTCCCGGATGATCCGGACGGGATTGCCAGCGGCAAAGGCGCCAGGGGGGATATCCCGATTGACCAGGGAAGCGGCTCCCACCACTGCCCCATCTCCGATCCGAACCCCCGGCAGGATGGTGGTATTGGCTCCAATCATGACCGAGTCCCCGATCTGGACGTCTCCCACCCGGTATTCTTCGATCAGATATTCATGGGTGAGAATCGTGGTGTTGTAGCCGATAATCGTATCGTGTCCGATCCGGATCCGTTCCGGATAGAGCAGATCCACTGTCACCTTGAATGCAAAAGCCGTCTTCTCCCCCACTTCCATGCCGAGCAAGCGGCGGTATAAAGAATTTTTCCAGGAGAATACAGGAATAAATCGGCAAACCTCACCCACAAGGGCATTACGAAACACCTTGGCAAGGGGGAGAATCCGGTAGAGTTGCCAAAGTGAGTTACTGTCTTTCACCGGATAACGCTCGGTTCTCCTCATCTTTTCCCGTCACTTTCCACGGGTGGCAAGCCGATGATCTCATAGAGATCTTCCATGGATTCCAACATGAATTCCGGCTGATAAGCCAACAGAGACTCTCTCCCGTGGACGGTCCAGGCGACGCCGGCCCCGGAGACATCTGCATCCTGGGCCGCCAGCAAGTCATATTTGGAGTCGCCTACCATGAGAGTGGTTGCCGGCTTGGCCTGCAGCCGGTCCATCGCCAACCGAATCGGAGCTCCGTCGGGTTTCGCTTTCTTCGCTTCCCCGAAACAGATCACCTCAGCAAAGAACTCCTCCAATTGACAAAGCCTCAACCCCATCTCCACCGTCTGCCTCTGTTTGTTGGAAACTACGGCCATATCCAATCCCTGTTTCTGTAATTCTGCCAATACCTCAGGAACCCCTGGGAAAGCTTCCACCAAATCATCATGGTGGGCCACATTATGCTCCCGATAGGTTTGAACCATCGCTTCCGCTCGTTCCTCTCCTCCAAAGCGAACCATCTGGTCCCACAGAGGTTCCCCCAGACAAGCCATCACCTCTGGTTCACCGATTTCTTTCTCTGGACAATGACAACGCAACGTATGGAGGAAGGAAGAGAGGATCAGTGGCGTCGTGTTGAGTAGCGTACCATCCAGATCAAACAGAACCGTGTGGAACTTCACGCACAATCACCTCCCGCTGTCACCTGCTGGTTCGCCGGTTTGGAACCCCGCAAAAACCAGGCCAGCAACAGAGTGAGCAACACAGCCACTCCAAATCGGATCAGGAGCAGCGGCAAAACACTGATTCCCAAGGGAATAAAAATCACGGTGTCCTCTACAACGGCGTGGCAAGCGGCGAGAAAGAGAACCATCACCGTCATCTCCCGCCGGGTAAATCGCTTTTCCCGAGCCTGTTCGATGATTACTCCCGCTCCCATCGCCAAACCGAAGAGGAGTCCCCCAGCCATGATCACCGATCCTCGAGGGTCGATCCGCAAGGGAAGCAACACCGGTTTCATCCCATCGGCAAAACGTTCCAACCAGCGGAGATCTTTCAGGATCTGGATACCGATCATCAAGGGGAACACCACGATCGCCATCTGTAATACACCCATCACCGCCGTTTGTAAGGCTGCCCCAACCGTTTCCCAGCCCCCCTGGGGAGCTGCCGGAGTAGCCGAGATCAGCCCATACGCCGCTGCCTCACCCCCGCCATTCCAAGACCACTGAATCAGAACGGCAGATAGGAGAGCCAGCGAGATTCGCACTCCCATCACCAGGAAGGCGGAGATTCCCACCCGACGGCAAACTGCTGACTCCACCAGTAAATTGTGGGAAAAGCTGAGCATTACGGCCAGGATAAAGACCTGCTTCACCGTTAAATCCAGACTGAGGATGGCTCCGATCCCGGCATAGAGGTTTAACAGATTTCCCAGAACCAGCGGAATGGCCGCCTCCCCTGGCAACCCGATCCAGGACATGATGGGGGTCAGTCCCTGCACAAACCAATCAATCACTGGCGTATGTTGCAATACGCTGACCAGTAGTGTAACGGGAAAGATCACCTTTCCCAGCTCCCAGGAAGTGTTCAGCCCGGATTGGACCCCCTGTTTCCACTGAATCCGTTTCAACCTGACACGTTCTCCTTTGATTGCAGATAGGGGTCTTTAGCCCAGCCTTTCATCCGGCGAACCAGGACGAAGAGGATCCCCAACAACACCAACGATAGGCTGACCAACTGGGCAATCCGAATATTGCCGTCGGCCATCATTCCCGGTTCAAACAAAACCTTCATGGGAGACCAGATCCCGTTCAAGAAAGAGGCGAGCCAAGCCGGGCCCTCAAAAGTCAGACTGTCTGTCCGCAATCCTTCGATAAAGAAACGCCCCAAAGAGTACCAGATGAGATAGGTGAAGAAGATCTCACCCCGCCGTGGATTCCACCGTCGCAACAGAAGCAAGATCACCAAGCCGGCCACATTCCAGAGGGATTCGTACAAAAAAGTCGGATGGTAATAAGCACCCTGTATATTCATCTGGTCGATCAGCCAATCAGGCAGGTACAATCCCTCCAGGAATTGTCGGCTGACTTCCCCCCCATGGGCTTCCTGGTTCATAAAATTGCCCCAGCGGCCGATAGCTTGCCCTAATATGATGCTGGGAGCTACAATATCCGCGATCTGCAGAAAGGGGACTCCCCTTTTCTTCACAAAGAAGGCTCCGGCGATCAGGGCCCCGATCAAGCCCCCGTGAATCGCCAGCCCCCCTTTCCAGACGGCGATGATATCGCCGGGATTCTGCAAATAATACTCCCACTCAAAGGCTACATAATAGAGGCGGGCACCCACGATCGCCGCCGGGATCACCCAGATCATCATATCGAGAAACAGCTCACTGTCGAGCCCGTGGCGCTGCCCTTCCCGAATAGCGATCCACAGCCCGAGCAGAACTGCTGTACCCATAATGATGCCGTACCAGTGGACCTGAATCGGGCCCAATGAGACGGCGACCGGATCGATTGCCTGTGCAAACTGCATGCATGGCTCCTCCTTTGTGTCGCGTTCATTGAAAAGTCAATACTCATTTTAACTTACTTGCGGCGGAAATGAAACGCAGAGAAGCGAAGCCATCGTGATCCTCTTGGCCCCCCTGAAACCGGAGCCTTGTGAGAGCGGGGCTCCGGTTTCAGGGGGCCGGGGGGCAGACCTATGTGACCGTCCCTGATCTCTTGCAAAAAGGATCCCCCACTGCTCTTTCCTTCTACACTGAATTGCCAGACACGTTCTAGTGCCGAGCCGGTCGGGATGCGGTTTCACATGGCGGCACCAAAGTTCTTGCAAGCCAAGTCACTCCCTGTGAAACCTCACCCTCCCTTTGTTGTTTTCACAGGCTTCCAAGGTGCGGCTTATTTTGAGGCACTGGGCGAACCCTCTTTCCTTCTACACTGAATGGATTTTCCAGACCCTAGTCAAAATCCTCGGGGTCATCCAGATTTTGGTTCAATTTTTCGGAAAAGTGTTGAGCAGCATGGTAACCCATCCGTTTCAGGCGGAAATTCATCGCCGCCACTTCGACGATCACCGCCAAGTTCCGGCCGGGTCGCACGGGAACGGTCAGAAGTGGGATCTCTGTATCCATGATCCGTATCCGATCTTCATCCAACCCGAGCCGATCGTATTGCGTGTTTTCCCGCCAAGCTTCCAGCTGGATCACCATGGAGATTCTCTTGTAATCCCGTACCGCTCCCGCCCCGAAGAGAGTCATCACATTGATGATTCCCAATCCTCGAATCTCCAGTAGATACCGGATCAACTCCGGGGCATGCCCCACGAGATCATTCTCCTCTGCCTGCCGGATCTCCACCGCATCATCTGCTACCAACCGATGTCCCCGTTTCACCAGTTCCAATGCGGTTTCACTTTTCCCAATTCCACTGCTTCCCGTGATTAAGACTCCTACCCCGTATATATCCACCAACACCCCGTGCATGGTGGTCGTGGGTGCCAGCCGCTTTTCCAGATAGCTGGTCACTTTACTCCCAAATCGGGTGGTTGAAATCGAAGTGGACAAAACCGGAATTTGCTTCGCTTCCGCTGCTTCCACCAGCTCTGGTGGGACCTCTTCTCCCCGAGTGATGCAGAAGCAGGGGGTCTGATCATTGCAGAGAAACTGAAACCGTTGTCTCCGAACCGCCTCAGACAACCCCCTGATAAAGGTAAGCTCCGTCCGCCCCAACATCTGAAGACGTTCCGCAGGATAATAGGTGAAAAAACCGGCCAACTCCAACCCGGGACGATACTGGTCACTGGTGACCAACTCCCGATCCAAACCGCCTTTACCCCCGTGAATCTCCAGGCCAAACTGTGCTATCAGCTCTTCCACCCTCACTGATTTTCCCATCCCCGAGCTCCTTTCCGTCCACGTACAACAAAAGCGGCCGGGAGTCCGGCCGCCCCTTCAGTTGCAGAATACCTTTTTCCCTGTGGGCTGTCAAAGGGTTCTTACACCTCAGCGGATCCAGTTGAAACCGCGTGATCTCTTGCGAAAAACTCTCCGCTCTGGATCTGTTCCAGCTCCCTTTTCAGATCCCGGGTGCTTAACCACATCTTATAGATAATCGCCAATTCAAACACAAACAGGATGATAGCGCTGATCACTACCGATTCCGTGATCAAACCCGTAATCGGACCTACTATAAAAACAAACATCTGAAACTCAATCCCACTGAACAAGTGGGGACGGACTCGCGCTTCTTCCAGACGGTCTCTCACCTTCAGATACCAACCAAAATTTTTTTTAAATGCTTGGTTGAGATCCACTTTTTTCTTAGTCTGCTCCTCGAGCTGGGAATCAGATTCTTCCTCTTCCTCCCAAGTTTCGATTCCCTCTAATTCAAGGGTCTGCCGTGCATCCCGCTTGGCTTGACGTATTTTTTTCCGCATTTCACGGCGGAGTTTATACAGTTGCAAAGCATCCATATAACGCAACATATCCATGAAGATAATCACGATCGCCAGGGCCAAATATGTCAAATCACCGGTTAACTGGAACTGTCCCGCCATCAATGCCAGACCGCAAATCACTACTCGCACTCGATCCAACATATAGTCCAGCCACATTCCAAAAATGGATCCAGTTCCTTTTAAGCGTGCAATTTTTCCATCCATACAGTCCAGTACAAAGCTGAAATGAAACAAAACAGCACCGATACATAGGGATACCGGATCTGCGCGGAAGAAGAACCAGGCAGCTACACATCCAAGCAAAAAAGCGCCTAACGAGATCTGGTTGGGTGTGACACGGGTGTGGTTGGCCAAGGGGAGCACCAATCGGGAAGCCAATGGATCCACCAGGAACACCGTCCACCAAGCATCTCGTTTTTTGTACGTTTTCTCTTTCACTTCCTCCAAAGAATGCATGCAATTGACCTCCCTAAATTTGTTCTTTCTTTTTTCCTCTTAGGTCGAATTGCAGGGCTGGATTAACCATCAAGTGGATGATGGGAACGAAACGACCCTTTCGCTCTTCCCATTGCCCCCCATCATAAAATACCGCTTGAGGGGACGGGGAGGGTGGGACGGTTACGATCTCTTGCAAAAAGCGCAAAGACTCTTCACCCTCCCGCCATCCCCACCTTATTTCCCGCCTAAAATAGGGCTAATCAACACGCCTGGTCGAATTGGACCTCTCTTATAATTATTCCATAGCAGGGCGATATTCCCTTTCGTTCTTTTCTTATATATCGCACCTTTCCAACTAAAAAGCGGTCCTTTGATAAAAAGGAACCGCTTTTTCTTTATGCTCCCCTAAAGCGGGATCAGAACAAGGCGACTTCCGTCTCCTTGTCAAAGACGTGCACTTTATTCATATCCAAAGCCAGTTTCACCTGATTACCAGCGGCAAACCCGGTACGAGCATTCACCCGAGCGGTCACCCATTCTTCAGTGAGCCCTGATAAATAGAGATACATCTCCGAACCCATGTTTTCCGCTACTTCCACCTGAGCTGTAAAACAGCTTTCTGGAGCTGACTCCAAAAAGAGGGGCTCATCATGGATGTCTTCGGGGCGGATTCCAAAGATCACTTCTTGGCCTATCTTCTCTTGTTCTCGCAGAATCTTCCCTTTCCCCTCGGGGATCTTGACATCCAGACCGCTTCCCTTGAAGTGAACCGCTCCGCTTTCTTCCTCCAGGCGTCCGTGAATGAAGTTCATCGATGGAGATCCGATGAATCCGGCGACAAACACATTGGCGGGATGTTGATAGATCTCGGTGGGCGTGTCCGCCTGCTGGATTACTCCATCTTTCATCACCACGATCCGATCCCCCATCGTCATCGCTTCCGTCTGGTCATGAGTAACATAGACAATGGTGGTCTTCAGCCGCTGATGCAATTTGCTGATCTCAGTCCGCATCTGTACCCGGAGTTTGGCATCCAGATTGGACAGGGGCTCGTCCATCAAAAATGCCTGGGGCTCCCTGACAATGGCCCGGCCGAGAGCGACCCGCTGTCGTTGTCCACCAGAGAGAGCCTTCGGTTTGCGGTCCAACAGGTGTTCGATATCCAGGATTTTGGCCGCATCCCGCACCCGTTTGTTAATCTCATCTTTCTTAAATTTGCGAAGTTTAAGACCAAACGCCATGTTTTGAAATACATTCATATGCGGATAGAGTGCGTAGCTTTGGAACACCATCGCAATGTCCCGGTCCTTCGGGGGTACATCGTTCACCATGTGATCGCCGATATATAATTCCCCTTCTGAAATCTCCTCCAAACCGGCAACCATACGGAGAGTGGTCGACTTTCCGCAACCTGAGGGACCGACCAACACCAAAAATTCCTGGTCCTTGATCTCCAGGTTGAAGTCATCCACTGCCGTGACATCCCCGTAACGTTTGTAGATATGATTCAGTTTGAGTTGTGCCATGATGAAACCCCTTTCATTCTCCGTTTCTCCCATTGTACCTCGAGCAGAGAAGGGGCTCCACCGGCAAGGCGACCAAAAATTCACGGCTTCATTTGAGCAATTTGCCCAGGCGTGTTGATTAGCTCTATTTCAGGCAGGAAAACAGGTCGGGATGGTGGGAGGGTGAAGAGCCTTTGCACTCTTTGCAAGAGATCGGAGCCGTCCCACCCTCCCCGTCCCCTCAAGCGGTATTTTATGATGGGGGGCAATGGAAAGAGCGAAAGAGTCGTTTCGTTCCCATCATCCACTTGATGGTTCATCAACAGTCCTGCAATTTGCCCATGACCGGCAACGGCGGGACAACCGGAGAACCAACCGGATCCGAAAGGCATCTTCAAAGCGACGGGCATCCAGACCGGTTTCCTGCTTGAGCCGATCCAGACGATAAATCAATGTATTTCGGTGGATAAACATCCTGCGAGCGGTTTCACTCACATTGAGATCCTGTTCCAGAAAGGTTTCCAGTGTTCGGCATAGCTCCTCATCCTCCCAGAAAGGGGAGATGGGCAGATCCGCAAAATATTGTTTTACTACTTCCTCATCCAGCGATTCCAGCAATTTCTCCAAAGAAAATTGCCAGGTGGTGTACGCCAGATCTCCGGGGAGATAGATTCGACCCAGCCGCCAGGTGTCCCGCAACACCGCTATCGCCCGGGGCAAAAGGTGGGCCTCATGAATCCCTGGATGAACCACCACCTTCACATCCTCCCCCGCTTCTGTGGTGATCACTTCCGCTAGTCCCCAAGCCGCTTCTTCCAGCCCTCTTTCCCACCTCTGTGGCCCTTCGCCATGAATAAAGGAAAGAGGCAACAGGAGAAGCGATTCTCCCCCATCAAGGGGAACCAACCAGGCTCGCCCCTCAAAATAACTGCTCACCACCTTTTTCAAACTGCTCATCCTCTCGCAAGAGAGGACCGAATGAACTGCCAAAAAGGGAACCCGCTCCTCTTGGAATAGCTCCTCCACTGACAGCGGAGGAGGGGAGGATTCTCCACGAATCTCTGTCAGTTGCAACCACCTCTCCAAAATGGCTGGGGGTTCCGCTGAGTCCGATGCTCGAAGCCAGTTCTGTCTCCACTCCTCCAGAAAGAGGTGGACAAGTGCTTTTTCTTGCTCGGTAAGCCCACCCTTCACCCACAACCGGTAGGCTCGGTCCAAGGGAAAGGAATCCGAAACAGAGGATTGCGACAGTTCCTCCTGCAAAACCTTCACTCTTTTTCCCAAGGCCTCCTCCAATCGACTCGCCAGTCGGGAAAACCTCCTATCTCGCAAAAAACTCCCTCCCATCTTCACTCCAGTATTTCACTCAAAACAGATAAAAAAGAAGGAGCGACCCCGCTCCTTCGAAGGGAGAACAGCCTCCTGTTTCTCCCGCCGTGATTTTTCAATCCCGCAACCCCTTCCAGATCCCATTTAACAGCCAGGAGATCACACTGACCAAGATGGAACCCAACAGGGCACCGATGAACCCACCCACGGTAAATCCGGGTACCAGCATACCGGTGACCCAAAACAGGAGTGCGTTCAGCACAAATATAAACAGGCCCAAAGTGATAAAGGAGATCGGCAGTGTCAAGAAAACGATCACCGGACGGATAAATGTATTGATCATTCCCAGCACTAACGCCACCAACAGAGCCGTGCCAAATCCCTCCACCTCAATCTGCGGAATCAGCTGGGCAGCCAGCAAGACTGCTAAAGCGTTCAATAACAGACGGATAATCATTCCCAACTTTCATACCTCCTCACAAATTTCTATTTCTTATAGTATCCCAACCTAACCATTCTGGTGCAAGCTGACTTTTTTCTGAGTTTGAAACGATCCTCGCCGACTGAAGACCTCCTGAGTGAGCTGACAGACGTCCATTTGCGGATTCTTCCTCCAAAGGTTTCAAACGCCTTTCCGTCCAGCCAAGTATCGAATAGTTTGGAATCAGATACACAAGAAAGGAGGAAGGGAAATGCTCACTTCCCTGCGACGCCTGTTCCAGCGGAGGTTTCCCCATTTGTTTGGCAGAATGAAAGGATGGTCCAATTTTCGGGGTGGACTCGGTATGAAAAGGGGACTCGGCCTCTTCAGCGGAATTGGAGATTTTTTGCCCAAAGTGATGAATATGTGGGGAAAAGTTCGCTCCTTCTGGTCCATAATCAGCCCCCTCCGCAACATGATGAAATCCCTGATCGCCAGGTAATGGAAAAGCCGGCCCTGTCCCGTGGGACTGGACCGGCTTTTCTGTGATTCCGGTTATTTGACGGCATCGATCACCTGGACCAGAGTTTCTTCCACTTCGATAGCAATTTGCTTCAAATCCTCATCTTCCGTCATCGCCATCAGGGAAGTGGGACGGAGAAGCCCGATATGGGTTTTCAAGGTTTCCTCACTCCGATAAACCACGATCTTGCAAGGGAGAAAATAACCGCCCTTCTGGTTGCGGATCAACACTTTCTTGGCAACATCCGGATTGCAGACTTCCAGTACGCGAAAGTCCTGTTCTAAGGCGATACCTTTTTCCATCAGCTTGGTGGGAATGTCCAGTTTCCACAAGACTCCAAACTGGTGGTCAGAGAGTGTACGCTCCAAAGCTGTGATCGCTTCGTCCACTGTCTTTGGGGTTTCCACCGTATAATCAAACATCCGATTCCCCCCTATCGATTTCCTACAATATAATTTTACACGATCCTGCACTTTAGGGTGTGTCATCTTTCCTAAGCTCTGCGAAGCTTCAATCCGATACGAAAGGCCACTGGAAAACCCGTGTCAGCCGGTTTTACCTCCGGCCTGGCGAGAGATTCCTTCAAGCAGCTCCTGATGGAAGCGCTCCATCCGGTGCCGGTCTCTTTCCAGAATCGGCCGCAGAAACTGTCCGGTGTAAGACGCATCCACTTTGGCGACCTCCTCCGGAGTTCCCGTGGCGACGATGGTGCCGCCCCCCGTCCCCCCTTCGGGTCCGAGGTCAATCAGGTAATCCGCTGTCTTGAGCACATCTAGATTATGTTCGATCACCAAGACGGAATCGCCATTTTCCACCAGCCGCTGTAATACATGCAACAGGCGGGAAATGTCGTCTACATGGAGACCTGTAGTCGGCTCATCCAAAATGTAGAGCGTGCGCCCCTTGCTTCGCTTGTACAGCTCGGAAGCCAATTTCACTCGCTGGGCTTCACCGCCGGATAGAGTCGTGGCAGGCTGACCCAGTTTGAGATAACCTAGGCCCACATCAAACAGGGTTTGCAGTTTCCGCTGAATGCGGGGAATGTTTTTAAAAAACTCTAGCGCATCCTCCACCCGCAGATCCAACACATCAGAGATGTTTTTCCCTTTGTATTTCACTTCCAGGGTATCCCGATTGTACCGCTTGCCCTTGCATTCTTCACAGGGAACATAGACATCCGGCAGGAAATGCATTTCAATCTTGATGATCCCATCTCCCCGGCAAGCTTCACAACGCCCCCCCTTGACATTGAAACTGAACCGGCCCTTTTTATATCCCCGTACCTTGGCCTCCTGGGTGTTGGCATAGACATCCCGGATATCGTCAAAAACACTGGTGTAGGTGGCCGGGTTGGAACGTGGGGTGCGACCGATAGGGGATTGGTCGATGTTGATCACTTTGTCCAGATGTTCCATCCCCTGGATCGCCCGGTGCTTGCCGGGAATCCATTTCGATTTGTTCAACTCCCGGGCCAGCGATTTCAACAAGATCTCATTGACCAGGGTGCTTTTGCCGGAGCCGGAGACTCCACTGACACAGGTGAAGACGCCGAGGGGAATTTTGACGTTGACGTTTTTCAGATTGTTCTCCCTAGCCCCTTTGATCTCTACCCAGTTGCCATTGGGCTGGCGTCGCTCCTCCGGTAGGGGGATGAACTTGCGCCCTGACAGATACTGCCCGGTGAGGGAGTGGTCCGTCTCCATCACCTCTTCCGGGGTTCCCTGGGCCACGATATAGCCTCCATGGGTTCCCGCCCCAGGGCCAACGTCGATGATGTGGTCAGCGGCCAGCATCGTATCTTCATCATGCTCCACCACGATCAGGGTATTGCCCAGGTTACGCATCTCTTCCAAGGTTCGGATCAGCTTGGCGTTGTCCCGCTGGTGAAGCCCAATGCTGGGTTCATCCAGAATATAGAGAACCCCCATTAGCTTCGAACCGATCTGGGTGGCCAGTCGGATCCGCTGCGCTTCCCCGCCGGATAAGGTACCGGCGGCTCGGTTTAATGTGAGATAGTTCAGCCCCACATTGATCAGAAAACCGAGGCGGTTATCAATCTCTTTCAGGATTTGCCGTCCGATGGTCCTCTCCTTTTCCGTCAGTTCCAGATGGGAGATAAACTCCCGTGCTTCCTGAATCGACAAGGAGGTGACCTTATGGATGTTCTGTTCACCCACCCGGACACTGAGGCTCTCTTTGCGCAGTCTCGCTCCCTGACAGGTGGGGCAAGCTTTGTTGCTCATATAGTTTTCAATCTGCTCCCGGATCATGTCAGAGCCTGTCTCCCGGAAACGACGTTCCAGATTATTCAGCACCCCTTCAAATCGAATCTGAAGTTGCCTCATCTGGCCGTCTGTCTCATAGCGAAACGGGATTCGTTCGCCAGTTCCATGGAGGATTTTTTTTAGATCTCCCTTGGGTAGCTTCTTTACCGGCACATCCATGTCGATTCCATAATGATTGCAGACCGACTCCAACAGCGAGGGGTAGTAAGTGCTGGTCTTCCCAACCCAAGGTTCCACAGCTCCTTCATGCAGACTTTTGCTCTTGTCCGGGATCACCAAGTTGGGGTCCACCTCCATCCGGCTCCCCAATCCGTCACAGGTGGGACAGGCTCCGAAGGGACTGTTGAAGGAGAACATCCGCGGGGACAACTCGTCCATACTGAAGCCGCATTCGGGACAAGCCAGATTTTGGCTGAACAGCATCTCCTCCCCATCGATCACATCGATCAATACCTTACCCTGGGCCAGGCTGAGGGCGGTTTCCAGAGAGTCGGTGAGCCGAGTTTCAGTCCCCGGCTTGACCACGATCCGATCGACAACGACTTCAATGGTGTGTTTTTTGTTTTTCTCCAGTTGAATCTCCTCGGCGAGATCCCAGATCTCTCCGTCCAAACGGATCCGGACAAACCCCTGCTTCCGGATCTCCTCAAGCAGCTTGGTATGCTCCCCTTTACGCCCTTCCACGATCGGAGCCAGAATCTGAATCCGGGTTCGTTCCGGCAACTCCATGATCCGATCCGTCATCTGTTGTACCGTCTGAGAAGTGATCTCGATTCCGTGCTCCGGACAATAGGCACGCCCCACCCGGGCATAGAGCAGACGAAGATAATCATAGATCTCCGTAACCGTTCCTACTGTAGACCGGGGATTGCGGCTGGTCGTCTTCTGGTCGATAGAAATCGCCGGAGAAAGTCCTTCGATAGAATCGATATCGGGTTTATCCATCTGCCCCAGAAACTGACGGGCATATGCAGACAGGGATTCCACATATCGCCGTTGCCCCTCGGCATAGATGGTGTCAAAGGCGAGTGAAGATTTCCCGGATCCCGACAGACCTGTCAGTACAACCAATTGATCCCGGGGGATGGTCACATCCACCTCTTTCAGGTTGTGAACGCGGGCCCCGCGTATAATAATATTTTCCTGGGCCACAGTTTATGCTCCCTCCGCTTTCAGTTCCAAGATCATATCTCTCAACTCCGCCGCCCGTTCAAACTGGAGATCCCTGGCCGCCTGTTTCATCTCTTTCTCCAATCCTTCAATCAGCTGTCTCCGCTCTTTCCCACTCATTTTCTCCATATCAGGGGCCACTTGATACGTTTCGCTCTCTTCCGCCACCTTGGTGGCTTCAATCACGTCACGTACCGCTTTTTGGATGGTCTGCGGAGTGATCCCGTGTTTTTCGTTATGAGCTATCTGCACTGACCGACGGCGTTCCGTCTCTTCAATCGCTTTCTTCATTGAATCAGTCATCTGGTCGGCATACATGACCACTTCTCCATTCGCATTGCGAGCTGCCCGGCCGATGGTTTGGATCAGCGATCGCTCCGCCCGCAAAAAGCCTTCCTTGTCGGCATCCAAGATGGCCACCAGAGAGACCTCTGGCAGATCCAACCCTTCCCGGAGCAGGTTGATCCCAACCAGCACATCGAACTCACCCAGGCGGAGACTTCGCAGGATCTCCATCCGCTCAATCGTCTTGATATCGGAGTGCAGGTACTGTACCTTGATCCCCGCCTCCTTCAGATAATCGGTCAGATCCTCCGCCATCTTTTTGGTCAGGGTGGTGACCAATACCCGTTCACTCCGGGCCACCCGCTTGTTCACCTCGCCGATCAGATCGTCGATCTGACCTTCGATGGGACGGACGTGAATTTTGGGATCGAGCAGACCCGTGGGCCGGATGATTTGCTCGGTCAGCTCGGGAGTTTTCCCCAGCTCGTAGGGGCCGGGGGTGGCAGAGACAAAGATCACCTGCTGAATCCGTTTTTCAAACTCCTCAAATTGCAGAGGCCGGTTGTCCATGGCAGAAGGCAATCGAAAGCCGTGGTCCACCAGCATCTCCTTGCGGGAGCGGTCCCCTTTGTACATCCCACCGATCTGGGGGACGGTGACATGGGACTCATCGATGATGGTCAGAAAATCGTCAGGGAAGTAGTCGAGCAGAGTAAAGGGGGGCTCTCCGGCCTTTTTGCCCACGAGATGCCGGGAATAGTTTTCGATCCCGGAACAAAAACCGATCTCCCTCATCATCTCCATGTCATAGCGGGTCCGCTGCTCCAACCGTTGCGCTTCCAACAGCTTGTCCTGAGATTTTAGAGCGGCCAGCCGTTCGTCCAACTCAGCTTCGATGTCTTTCAGAGCTCGTTGCATCACCTCTTGCCGCGTCACATAGTGGGAGGCAGGAAAAATAGCAATATGCTCCCGATCTCCCAGGATTTCACCCGTCAACACATCGATCTCCCGGATACGGTCGATCTCATCTCCGAAGAACTCCACCCGAATCGCCTGTTCACTTCGGGAAGCGGGAAAGATCTCCAACACATCCCCCCGAACCCGGAACGTCCCTCGGGTAAAGTTGATGTCATTGCGTTCATACTGAATATCCACCAAATCTCTGAGCACCGCATTGCGATCCTTCTCCATCCCCACCCGCAGGGAGACCACCTGTCCTTTATATTCCTCGGGAGAACCGAGGCCATAAATGCAGGAAACACTGGCGACAATAATCACATCTTGCCGCTCAAACAAGGCACTGGTGGCAGAGTGTCGCAATTTATCGATCTCATCATTAATCGATGCATCTTTTTCAATATAGGTATCCGTCTGGGGCACATAGGCTTCCGGTTGGTAGTAATCATAATAACTGACAAAATATTCGACGGCGTTTTCGGGGAAAAACTCCTTCAGTTCCCCGCACAATTGTGCCGCCAGCGTTTTGTTGGGGGCGATTACCAGTGTGGGTTTTCCCGCCCGGGCGATGGTATGGGCGATGGTAAAGGTTTTTCCCGTTCCGGTCGCCCCCAGCAATGTCTGATGCTTTTTCCCCGTCAGGACACCCTCCGTCAGCATCTCAATCGCTTTCGGTTGGTCCCCCTGGGGTTGATATTCGGAAATCAGGCGAAACCCGTCGTCAGCCACAGCCATCACCTCGTTTTTGTCATCCGTACCATTATACCACAACCTCACGGAAAAATAGGAACACCCGTTCCAAGAATATCAGGCGCGTTGATTCGCCCTATTTTTAGGTAGTAAATAAGGTCGGGAGGGTAGGACGGTGAAGAGCCTTTGCACCCATAGGGCACAAGTCTCGCCAGGGTCGCTTTCCACTCCCGGGTCTCGCTATGCGCTCTTTGCAAGAGATCGTAGCCGTCCCACCCTCCCCGTCCCCTCAAGCGATATTTAACGATGGAGGCAATGGGAAGAGCGAAAGGATCATTTCGTTCCCATCATCCACTTTAGGGTTCATCAACAGCTCTGCAAGCATATATAAAAAAGCCCCCCAACCCAAGGGGGGGGTGGGAGGATTACTTCTCTTTTTTCAAGGTTTCCACAGCCACCCGAAGTTGCAGATCATTCTCCGGTTTGCGCAGCATCTCGATAAATGCATCCTGCAATTTCATCGCAGTCTTCCCGTCGACCACTCCGGTGACGGACAACTTTTGCGTTTTTTGGAAAGCCTTGACGGCGGTCTCCGTCTGTTCACTGTAGTATCCGTCCTTGCGGTCCGGCCGATAGCCCAGCCCTTCCAAAATCAGCTGGAGGTTCTTCACCTGTTCGGAAGTCATGTCCCGTTTGAGGGTTTGATCCGGTTGTGGCGGAGTTGCGCCGTAATAGTCGGGAAGTTTCACCTTGACATCCGGTTTAACTCCTTTTTTATGAATCCAGTTTCCTTCTGGAGTCAACCATTTAGCCATGGTCAGCTTCAGGTTGCTACCATCCTCAAAATCCTTCGCTGTTTGGACGGTTCCCTTACCAAAGGTAGCGTCCCCCACTGTTTTGTATCCACCGGACTCCTTCAGCGCAGCCGCCAGAATCTCGGAAGCACTGGCCGATCCTTTATCTGTCAGAATGACGATCGGGTACTCTTTTTTCTTTTTCAGCTTCGATTTGTATTCCACACGCTGACCGGACTTGTCTTCCGTCATCATGATTTTCTTTTCGTCAGGCACCAGTTGCTCACTGATTTCCACCACAGCTGGGAGCAGTCCACCAGGATTTCCGCGGACATCGATCACCAGCCCTTTCAACCCCTTCCCTTCCAGTGTTTCCAGCTCATTCAGAAAATCTTTGGATGTATCTGTGGAGAATTGAGAGATCTCCAGCTTTCCAATCTTTCCATCCAGCATGTCCCCATGAACTGTTTCGATAGGAATCTCATCCCGGACGACTTGGACATTGAGAACTTCACTCTGTCCAGGACGGGAGACTTGTAAGCGGGCTTTCGAGCCTTTGGGCCCTTTGATCTTGGAAACCGCTTCGTTCAGATCCATTCCTTCCAAGCTGTCCCCGTTCACCTTGAGGATCTGGTCCTCGGGACGCAGACCGGCCTTTTCTGCAGGGGAGCCTTTAAATGGAGAGACGATCGTCACCTTCCCTTTCTTCAGGGTGACTTCCGCACCGATCCCTTGGAAGGTGGAATCGAGGGAGGAATGAAACTGTTTGGCCGTTTTTTGGTCCATATAGGCGGAATAAGGGTCGTCGAGGGAATCCACCATTCCCCGGATGGCTCCGTCAATCAGTTTTTGATCATTTACTTCACCGATATACTGGGCTTTAATTGTTCCGTAGGCTTCTTGCAATTTATTTAGATGATCCTCCATCCCGGAGTTGCTACTGACCAGTGAAGACCCCGTCATTCGGGATAATAAGCCCTCGTCACCCACCACCACCGCCGTTGTCAAACTGCTGAAAAGGACGGTGCAGACCACGATTAGGGCAACGGTACGTCCGCGCATATACATGCAAACACCACCTTTGATTACATCTCACGGGCTGCCTTACTGACATCCCTCTCCACACGACTCGACAGGATGGGGTCACAGTCAACCACCCGGAACTGACGAGGGATTGGTTCAATATATGACAAGCGGGTCAATGTTAGTATCAGGTTCACTCTAGCAGAATTTAAACTCCTGCACAAGAAAGGGCACCCGGCAAAAAAGAAAAGCCAATGCCGAAGCATTGGTTATACAGCCCAAGCGGAACTCATCACCTGGTACTTGAAGGAATTCGCAAGCGGCCCTGTTTCCAAACTTTAATGAGAGGATCCACCACTATTTCAGGTAAGGCATGGGATCGGTGTGCTCTCCGTTCTTCAGCACCTCCAGATGAAGATGAGGCCCGGTCGACCACCCGTTGTTACCCACCAGCGCGATCGTCTGTCCCTTGGATACAGACTGACCTACGCTCACTTTGACATCCTGGGCATAGACGTGGGCATACAGGGTGGAAATTCCACCCCCGTGATCAATTACGACGATATATCCGTATCCATTCATGGGACGGGAGGCGATCACCTTACCCGCAGCAGCGGCATGAATCGGGGTGCCGAGGGGGGCAGCAAAGTCTACCCCCGTATGCATCTTGTATTGCTTACGGACTGGATGATACCGCATTCCATAACCCGATGTGATGTGTGCACCCTTCACCGGCTTGAGGAATTTCCCTCCGTCATAGGTGCCGGAAGCCTTTGCTGTCGCTTTGCTCGACTTCACTTTCTGTTGATTGCGGACCAGCTCTCGGACCTGTTGACTCTCCTTTTCGTTCACTTCCTCCAGATGTTCCTGCTTGTCGGCCAATCCGTTCAAATCTTTTTCGACTTGTTTATATTCCTGGATCAACTGGGCGTGAAGCTTGTGTGCTTCTTTCTCTTTTTTCCGCCGATCAGTCAAAAGTTGTTCATATTTTTGCTTTTCCTTCCGGAGCCCACTCCGGTCCTGTTGGTACCGTTCAACCAGTTGCTGATCTCTCTGTACCACCATCTGAACAAACTTAAGCCGGTTAAGGAACTCCCCCAGATTTTCCGAATTCAGCAAGGGTTCCATGTAAAACATCTCGCCCTGCTCATACAGAGTGCGAACTCGTTCTTTATACCGTTGCTCTTGTCGGTCCAGTTGTTCTTCCTTCTGCTGAAGATCCTGTTTCGTCTTCTTCAGCTTCTGTTCCAACTCATAGACTTCACTGCTCCGGTCTGCAAGTTCCATCTTTTTTTGGTCGAGATCGGCCAAAACCGATTTCAGATCCTTCTTCGTTGCGGACTTTTCCTTTTCCAGCCTCTGAATCTCCTGATCCCGTTCCTTGATGCCTTCTTTCTTCTCCTGGATGTCTTCAGCATGGATTCCTCCGGGAATAAGGAGGGTAGCGGCCAAAATCAGTGACAACCCACTGCCAATCCAACGTGTGGAAAGGTTGTTTTTCACTCCGTTTCCCCCTCCTGATACTCCACTCTAGACCTCCCCTGCGATCAGGTACGCAGGAAGCGGCGAATGGAAATGAAACTTCCCCAAATCCCGATCAAAACACCCAACACAGCGGTCAGCCCCCCGACCCAGAGAGACAGGGGCCACATCCCGAGCAATTTGAAAAAGCTGTACGCCTTATCCGCGTCCAAAATCTGGATCACAGCACTGTAACCGGCCAGAACCACCGAGACGGGAAGGATCGAACCCATCAATCCGATCAAGGCCCCTTCGATAAAGAAAGGCCAGCGGATAAACCAGTTGCTGGCGCCCACCAGCCGCATGATCTCGATTTCTCGGCGCCGGGCGAAGATGGTCAGCTTAATCGTGTTGGAGATAAGGAAAGCCGCCAGCACCGCCAGAGCCAATCCGAAAATGAAGACCACGTTGCGGACCAGACTCGACATATCAAGGATGCTACGGGAGACCCCGCCACCGAAGTCCGCATTATCCACCTGGTTGGGAAAATCCCTTTTGAGCTCCTCGGACAAGGATTCACTCTGCCGGGGGTCCTTCGCCATCACTTCAAACATGTCGGGGATGGGGTTATCTTTCTCCAGACCATCGAGGAACTTCTCGTCCTCACCGAACCATCCCTTCATCGATTCTAGACCCTCTTGCTTGGAGATGAATTTCACACTCTCCACTTTCGGGTTTTTTGCAATTTGGTTCTTCACATCATCAACCTCATCACTGGAGATCGAGGCGTTTAGAAAGACTCGGATCGACACTTCCCGGTCCAGTTCGGAGGCCATATAGTTAATATTAAAGGCAAACACCAGGAAAAATCCGAAGATCAGCAAGGTGACACTGGCCGCGCTGACCGCGGCAAAGGTCATCCAGTTGTTCCGCAGCAAACTTTTGAAGGCTTCCCGGATATGCCGCAATAACGTTTCAATCCTCATAGCCGTATTCCCCCTGGTGATCGTCGCGTACGATCACACCCTGCTCCACTGCAATCACGCGTTTGCGCATGGTGTTCACGATCTCTTTGTTGTGTGTGGCCATGACGACGGTCGTACCCCGGGAATTGATCTCTTCCAACAGGTACATGATGTCCCAGGAGTTTTCCGGGTCGAGGTTTCCTGTAGGCTCGTCGGCGATGATAAAACTGGGATTGTTCACCATAGCCCGAGCGATGGAAACCCGTTGCTGTTCCCCCCCGGAAAGCTCAGTGGGAAGAGCGTTCATCCGGTCGTGAAGGCCGACCAATTCCAGAACCTCCTGCACCCGCCGCCGGATTTTCCGCTTAGGTGTCTCTACCGCTTCCATGGCGAAGGCGACATTTTCATAGGCTGTCATATTAGGCAGAAGCTTGTAATCTTGGAACACAACTCCGATTCTCCGCCGCAGATACGGGATTTTCCAATCCCGTACCCGCTTGACGTTGACCCCATTGATCAGGATGACTCCGTGGGTGGGGCTGACCTCCCGGTACATCAATTTGATGAAGGTACTTTTCCCCGCACCGCTGGGTCCGACCACATACACAAAATCACCCTGGTCGATCTTCACAGTGATTCCGTTCAAGGCTTTGACGCCATTGGAATAAACCTTGTACACATCATGCATCTCAATCATGTGATCACCCTCGTACGTATTGGGTTCCGACCCTTGGTTAAAATTCCATCTGATTCCGTAACAAATATGGTAGATTAAGATAGAAAAATTCGCAAATGAATGCCGGATAATCCTTTTCATTATATCATCTATGTATATCTTGTATATCATCTATATGAACTTTTCCAGAAATGACACCTTAGTGGTAGAAAACAAAAAACCTGCCGAGTCGATCAGCCAGGTTTTTTCATTTCTTCACCTGCTTAAGAGATAACGGTATCTAGCAGGCTCAGGGTTTCATCCAATTCTTTTCTTTTCTTAGCGATCGTCTCCACCACTCGGTTCCGTGCAGTGCCGCTTCCGGCTTCCCGGGCATCGGTCACCTGTTCCACTTCCAACTTGGAATGGACGTCATCACCGATCAGCGGACAGGCTGCCCTGAATTCCTCCAAGCTTAGATCCCTCAGGAGCCGTCCTTGCTCCAGGCAGGAGAGGACCAGTCGGCCCACCACTTCATGGGCCTCCCGGAAGGGAAGACCCCGGGTCACCAGGTAATCTGCTAGATCCGTTGCATTGGCGAAGCCCTGTTCGGCGTTTTGACGCATCCGCTCCGAGTTCACCTTCATCCCGGCCACCATGGGAGCCGTAAGTGCCAGTGCACCCTGTAAGGTGTCCACTGTGTCGAAGATTCCTTCCTTGTCCTCCTGCATATCTTTGTTATAGGTCAAAGGGAGGGCTTTTAAGGTCGTGATCAAAGCCACCCAATGTCCTGTCACCCGCCCCGTTTTTCCTCGGATCAACTCCGGTACGTCTGGATTTTTCTTCTGGGGCATCATGCTACTGCCTGTACAGAAGGCATCATCCAGTTCAATATAGCCGAACTCCTGGCTGGACCACAGGATCAACTCCTCGGATAGACGGGACAAATGGACCATGATCAGAGAGGCCGCCCCCAAAAATTCCACCAAGTAATCCCTGTCACTAACCGCATCCATACTGTTGTCATACATCCGATCGAAACCCAGTTCCTCTGCCACCGACTCCCGACAGATGGGAAAGGTAGTACCACTGATCGCCCCGGCACCTAGGGGGAGGGTGTTCACACGTTTGTAGCTGTCAAACAACCGTTCCGTGTCTCGGCCAAACATATCGACATAAGCCAGCAAGTGGTGGGCGAGGCGGACCGGCTGAGCCCGTTGCAAGTGGGTATAACCAGGCAGAATCGTATCCACATGTTTCTCTGCTTTTGTCACGAGGGCATCCTGCAAATGATGTAATCCTCTGATCAGATCCAGCGTCTGGGCCCGGACATACAGATGCATATCCAGAGCCACCTGATCATTCCGACTGCGACCGGTGTGAAGTTTTCCACCAACGGGACCCACTTCGTCGATCAGCAACTTCTCGATATTCATGTGAATATCTTCATGCGCTACGGAGAATCCCACTTCACCGGCCCGGATTCTCTCCCGGATCCTCCGCAGTCCTTTTGAAATCGTCTCCACTTCTTCCGCTTTCAGAATCCCGCAGCCCCCCAACATCTGCACATGAGCCAGGCTACCGCGGATATCTTCTTCATACAGTTTTTGGTCAAAGTCGATGGATGCGGTGTATTCTTCAACGAGTCGGTTGGTTGGCTTGGTAAATCGCCCGCCCCAAAGTTTCATCGAATGTGGGATCCTCCTTTTTTGGGTTCACCTTGGAGTAGACCTCTGTCGGCAACCCCCACAGCTGAATAAAACCGACAGCCGCTTGGTGATTGAAAGTGTCTTCCGGTGTGTAAGTGGCCAACTCTTCGCTGTACAGGGAGTATTTCGACTCCCGGCCTGTCACCACCGCTTGACCTTTAAACAGGCGGACGCGGACAGTCCCGGTTACCGTCGCCTGGGTCTCCTGCACAAAAGCATCCAGGGCTGTCATCAATGGAGAGAACCAGAGTCCCTCATAAGCCAGCTCCGCCCATTTCCCTTCTACTACTGGATTGAAGCGAGCCATTTCCCGGGTCTGGGTCAGAAATTCCAGCTCCCGGTGGGCGGTGATCAATGTCATCGCCGCCGGACATTCGTAAACTTCACGGGATTTGATCCCCACCAGTCGATTTTCCACATGATCGATCCGTCCCACCCCGTGCTTGCCAGCTAGTTGATTCAGTTCGGAAACCAACTGATGGAAAGGCAGCTGGTTTCCGTTGAGAGAAACCGGCTTGCCCTGCTGGAACGCGATCTCTACATCTTCCGGTTCGTCCGGAGTGTCTTCCACAGCTACAGTCCACTCATATGCCCCCGTCGGCGGAGCTGCCCAAGGATCCTCCAGGACACCGCATTCGCAACTTCTCCCCCACAGGTTTTGATCGATACTGTAGGGATTATCCAGATCCACCGGGATCGGAATTCCATGATTTTGCGCATAAGCGATCTCTTCGTCCCGGGACATCGCCCATTCTCGGACCGGGGCGATCACTTCCAATTCGGGGTTCAGGGCTTTGACCGCTACTTCAAACCGTACCTGGTCATTCCCTTTGCCTGTGCATCCATGGGCGACCGCCACCGCCCCCTCTGCTGTCGCCACCTTGACCAGCACTTCAGCGATCAAAGGACGGGACAGAGCAGAAACCAGGGGATACTTCCCTTCATACAACGCATTAGCTTTCAGCGCTGGCAACAGATAATGTTCCGCAAACCACTGTCGTGTATCCACTACCAGAGACTTGACCGCTCCCACTTTCAGCGCCTTTTCCTTGACAAAATCCAGGTCTTTTCCTTCTCCCACATCGAGAGCGACTGCGACAACATCGTATCCGTAGTTTTCCTTCAACCACTGAATCGCCACCGATGTATCCAGGCCACCGGAATAGGCGAGAATCACTTTTCCTTTGCTCACGGGCCGAACACCCCTTAATAATCATTCGTTGTTTTGTATTATTATACAAACGGTCAAATAAAAAGTCCACCCCAGATTTCGGGATGTGGTATTATCCCCATACGGTAGACAGTGAAAAAAGTCCATCTGGTAAGATGGACAAAAGCACTGAACTGCCGGAGGGGATTTTCTTATGGC
>NZ_JBNPXF010000032.1:0-30587 GCF_050433445.1 Kroppenstedtia sanguinis
AATTAGGGATGCACCACAGGCACTACAATCTGAAATTAGGGATGCACCACAGGCACTACAATCTGAAATTAGGGATGCACCACAGGCACTACAATTTGAGGATGCCATCCCACTCAGCGGAGAAGTCTGACGAGAGGGCGTTTAGAGTGTGGCAAATCCATTCAAGCGTTAAAGGAAAGGGATGGCATCGGGGGGAGGGTGGTTTCACATGGAGTGACTTTGGCTCGCACGAACTTTGGTGCCGAAATAGGCCCCCACAGCGATCATTGTGTGGAAAATCACAGAAGGGAAAGGATGGAGCCGCCTCACCAACTTGTTCCCACCCCGCTGAAAATAAGATCGATGTTACCTGAAGGGGCATTAACTATGGATTTTCCCTGGGAACAACCCTTCTTTGTGTTACTTCCGTCAGGTTTGGCCCGCCTGCCCGATGGGTGGGTAGAACACAATCTCCCCCCAAAAAAAAGGAGGAATCCACATGCCTACGATCTCAGGCGTGTGGATTCGCCATATTTTAGGTAGGAACTAGGTCGGGATGGTGGGACGGTGAAGAGCCTTCGCGCTCTTGGCAAGAGATCGTAACCGTCTCCATCCCCGTCTCCTCAAGCCATATTTTACGATGGGGGCAATGGGTAGAGCGAAAGGGCTGTTTCATTCCCATCATTCACTTTATAGTTTATCAACAGCTCTGCTACGATCTGTATTCAGATTCCAGATCATTCCCGGTGCTTTTTTGATAGGCGGAAAAATCCCTAAATTCTTCCCCTTCCCAAATCCAAATTCCCTTCTTGCCTTCTTCTTTGTGATAAATATTTCGATTCAAGCGATTCCCTTGGTTGGAATTGGAATCATTCACAAGAAAAATGCGGGAATCACTTGCAGTCAGTCGATTGTGTTCGATCTGGTTGTCTGTGGCATGGTATTGAAATAGTAACTGTCCACCTTCCAATCCCTTAGTATCATTATGATGGATGGTATTATGGGAAATGGTTGAATTTTTGGTTCCGCCGCGTTGATCATCGTAACCCCCAATGGAGATCCCGGTAAAGGCGTTGTCATACACCTCGTTTTCGGTGATACGAATCTCCTCTGCATATTTCCCTTGATGCTCAGAGGTAGCCTCAATGCCTAGATCATTCTGATAGACCTTATTTTTTCGGATAGCAATCTCCCTTCCACCATCTACATAGATCCCCCCGGCGGAATAGTCCTCTCCATAAGAGGGGTTGCCATAGGAAGAGTTGTTATAAACTGTGTTATTCTCCACGATCCCATTTCGCACATAGTCATTTTTTGTAGCGGTTCCTTCATGCCCGATCAGATCAATCCCGATATTATCATTTTCGCGGACAGTATTATTCGCGATGACAAAATCATCGATATTTCCGTTTAAGACTAGGGCTTCACTGAATCCCAGTTTTAACTTCTCGACGGTGTTGTCCAATATTTGAATGTCTTTCATTTCATCCGTCCCATAAACGGCTATTCCATGTGCATTGCCATCTTCTGCTGTGGTTTCAATCCGACGGACATGGTTTCCTTTGATCTGGATGTGGTGACTGGTGCCTGTGACGTAAATCCCCATCACCGTGGCATCCGCCACGGAAGTGGATAAGTCCTCAATGGTAAACCCTTGAATCGTGACGTAGTCTTGGTTCACCACCTGCACCAGAGCCGTTTCTTCTTGTGGCTCTTTTCGATTCTTGCCACTGATCACAGCCTTTTCATCCTTATAATTTTTGAATGTAATCGGCTTCGCCGCAGTGCCACTGTGTTTCACCTGAAGTTCTTCCGGATAGACGCCTTCCCGAACCAGTACAGTGGTTCCGGCAGTCGCCTGTTTGGATGCCTGTTGCAGGGTTCGCAAAGGTTGCGACTGGGTTCCGGGATTCTCGTCATCCCCATCTGGAGAAACATAGATCTCCTTACCAGAGCCATGGGTGACATCATGAGGGTATAATATATAACCCGTCACCAGAATGACCAAGGGAACCAATACCCAAAACATCTTAAGTTTCATGAGGCAGAATCCTTTCCGTCGGATCTTAAATTTTCTTAGAGTTTTTGATTAAGATATCACTCTTGCGTTCCTTCCGCAATTAAGAAGCCATTCCCATGCCCCTCATGAGAATGGCTTCCAAAGGATCAGTAAAATCCGCCCCCTGTGACGGCTTTTTCACAACTCCTGCCTCCTCCCTTCCCACTCTTCGCGGAGGATCCCCATCTTGACCGAATCAACGTACTGTCCCCGGACGATCCTGGCTTTCCGGATTCTTGCCTCTTCCACCATGCCACAGCGGGCCGCAAGACGAATCATGCGCTCGTTCCCAGACCAAGTAGAGATTCCTAGGCGGGCCAGGTCCATATGATGGAAGAGATAATCGATCCACATCTGAAAGGATTCCGTCCCGTAACCTCCGGACCAGTATCGGGAATCGAAGATGACAATCCCGATCTCTAACCAATGGGTAACCTCATCCACCCAGTAGCGATTGACCGTGCCCTTCAATTCCCCGTCAATCTCGATCACCATCTTTCTCCGTGGCAAATCAGTTCCTACACGCTCCAACTCCTGCCTCCACTGGTGGTCAAACTCCTCCCGTACCGGTTTCACCACTGGCCGGTAAGGGCCGTTCCACAGTTGGTGTTCCCGATCCTCTGCTTCATATTTCCAATACCAGAGGCGATCCAGATCCTCCGGCTCCAAGTCTCTCAGCACCACTCGAGGTCCTTGCATAGTAAGCTGCATTCACCATCCCCCTCATCCTCTATTTCAATGGATTCTTCCATAAATCCTATTAATTCCACTATTACAAGCTCTCCAGTTCATGTTGATTTGGGTATCCACTTGATATAACATTCAAAAATATATAGTTGCTCTGTGCTAAACTACAACACAACCAGAGGAGTGATAGAGCTGAAAAGGATCCAACCATCGATCATCATCTTATCAATCTTCACCATTATTGCAATCATTACCTTTTACAACTTCGTCCCCCACAACAAATCGGAGTACAAAATTGTCATCGACCCCGGCCATGGCGGTAAAGATCAGGGTGCGACAGGGGCCAGTGGACATTTTGAGAAGGACTTTACTCTGCAGTTGTCACGTAAAGTGGAAGAACTGTCCCAGGAAGAGCCACGACTACAGGTGGAACTCACTAGAAGAGAGGATCGTTTTATCTCTTCTATCGACCATGCCCGGCCGAAATTGGCCAACGATTTGCATGCGGATCTGTTTATATCCATTCATGGTAATACCTTTGACGACCCGGAGGTTTCCGGCACGGAAACGTATTATTACCACTGGAATTCCCTTGCCTTGGCCAAGATCATGCATAAACATGTGGTGCAAAAGAGTGGTTTTCAGGATCGAGGTGTAAAGAAAGGGAATTATTTTGTGTTGAAGGATACAACCATGCCAGCTGTTTTGCTTGAGATGGGATATCTGACCCATCCCAAAGAAGAGAAAGAAATGCTGACCGAAGAATATCAAAACCGGGTGGCTGTCGCGATTCTGGATGGAATCAAAGAATATCTAAATTTAAATGAAGAGCCAACCCACTCATAGAAAAGGCCTTTCAATATGTCACCTCGCGGATCGGTTTGGCTCTGTGTACAGCACCCCCAAGCAACAGAAAAAGGATCCGATGCCTGAGGGCATCGGATCTCAAATTTTTTATAGTTTTTAATCAAGATATCTCTCTTGCGTTCCTTTCGCAATTAAGAAGCCATTCCCATGCCCCTCATGAGAATGGCTTCCAAAGGATCAGTAAAACCCACCCTCTGTGACGACTTTTTCACAATGTTTGCCATTCATTTGGGGCAGTATGATCAGTTCACTAACAGCTTTTCCGCAATGATAGAGGCTTTTAAAAGACCTTTGTCTATGCTCTGCTTCATATTTCCAATACCAGAGACGATCCAGATCCTCCGGCTCCAAGTCCCTCAGCACCACCCGGGGCCCTTGTAAACGAAGTTTCATATCCCCCCTCATTCCCTGTTTCAATGGATTCTTCCATAAATCCTATACATTCCTTGCCCATGTTATAATAAATAAAGTTATATTTATTGATATTGTCCTCGACATGATAGAATATCCAATAATATGTTGCATTCTCTATACTTTTTAAATACTTAATCCTACTTAAAAACACGGAGAGATCGCCGAATGTCAAAAAAGATACTGGTTGTGGAGGATGAGCAGATTTTACGTGAAATTATAAAGGATTATTTGCTCGATGCAGGCTATGAAGTGTTGGAAGCAGCCGACGGAAGACATGCATTGACACTGTTTCAAGAGCATGAGGTGCATTTAATCATTTTGGATATTATGCTGCCTGAATTGGACGGGTGGTCGGTGTGCAGACGCATTCGCAAGGCGTCGAACACTCCGATCATTATGTTGACAGCACGTTCGGATGAGGATGATACGCTGCTCGGATTTGAGCTCGGTGCAGATGATTATGTTACCAAACCGTACAGTCCCCGGATTTTGCTGGCACGGGCAAAGCGACTTTTGGAGAGTCGGCCTGCTCGGGAACATGAGAACGATACATTATCCAATGGCAGAATTTCGATCCATTTCCCCTCCCGTTCCGTTACAGTTGATGGGGAAAACTGCAATTTAACCCATACGGAGTTTGAAATCCTGGCATGCCTGATGAAAAACAAAGGAATCATCATCACAAGAGAACAACTGATCACGAAAATTTGGGGATATGATTTCGTAGGTGACAATCGAACGGTCAACAGTCATATTCGCAATCTCCGTTCCAAACTGGGAGAGCACGCCAAATCCATCGTCACCGTCGTTCGTTCAGGATACAAATTTGAGGATCAACCATGAAAAGCGGTATTGTACTCAAGCTGTTCATATTGACGTCCGCATTGTGCCTGTTCATTCTTTCGGTCGTTTTTATCGGACAAACCGTGTTCTTCAAAGAGTTTTATGTGCATAAAAAGGTGAAGGATATCCAGGCAGCTCTTCAATCCTATAAAAAGGACTACCTGAAGAATGCGGAAGACCCACAAGCCGTGGTCAATCTTGAACTGGACTTTTATCAAAAGCATCACACCTGGATCACGACCCTCGATGCCATGGGCAACTTGAAACATACCGGCGATTTTAACATGGAGATCCAGGTGGACTCCTCCGATGACAACCACCCCCTTGCCAATCAAAGGCTCACCATCCCGCTGTACAGTATCATGAATGTGGAAGACTTCAATAATGACGATTCGTTTCTCGACACATGGATTCAAGAGGGAGAGCGGATTGCCATGGAAGGTAGAATGATGAAGAACCAGCCAGTAGTACAACGGGTGGGAAGGAATCCAAGCCATCTGAGAGAGGAGGGGCATCTGGAAAATCATCAGATGGTGAACAAAGAATATGAAGTTATTGTCCCCAGGTTTAAAAATGCGACGAAATATGATGAAAAGTATCCTAATTGGCTTGTCAAAGGAACGGTTACAAAGGTGCACGCACCGGAAGGCGTCGGATTTTCACGCTATACAAACCATTTATTTCTGGATCGGGTCAAAGCTTTTCAAGCGGATCTTTTGTACGGAGACGATCGCAAGGCGAATTCGAGTAAAATCATGGATTTTGAAGAAAATCATGTGAAGTACAAAATCTTTGTGGACACCATCAAAGACCGGGACGGAAAGCCCGCTTATGTGTTTGCGATGACATCTCTGCAGCCTGTCAATGAAGCCGCGGGGGTGATGCGGGATTACTATGGATATATTGTGATCGCCACACTGCTGCTCGTACTGTTGGCATCATTTTATTACTCCCGTCGCATTGCCCGGCCGTTACTGCGAATCAACCAAACTACGCAACGAATCACCGGATTGGACTTTTCCGAGAAAATTCCGGTGACGACCCAGGATGAGATCGGGGATCTGTCGCGTAACATCAACGAACTCTCCGATCGGCTTCATACCCATATCACTCGGTTGGAGCAGGATATCGAGAAGGAAAAACAGCTGGAAAACACGCGGAAAGAATTTATATCCGGGGTCTCCCATGAATTGAAAACCCCGTTGAGCGTCATTCAAAGCTGCCTTTCCATTCTGAAGGACGGGGTTGCAAGCCATAAGCGGGAATATTATTTTGCGGCGATGGAAGATGAAGTGAGAAGGATGGACCTGCTGATCGCGGATATGCTGGAATTGGCAAAGTATGAGTCGGGTACGTATCAAATGGACATGGATTCGTTTTCCATCGACACCGTCATTGAGCGGATTTGTGCAAAATTCGCTTGGAAGATTGAAAGCAAATCATTGCAGCTGCACACCCGTCTTGAACCGATCGAAGTGGTGGCCAATCAACGCCGGATTGAACAAGTGATTGTCAATTTTCTCACCAACGCGATTCGCCACACGCCGGAACAAGAATCGATTGCCATTTCCATCGTCGAAGAGCGGGACACGGTCAAAGTATGTATCGAAAATAAAGGAACCCACATTCCCGACGAGCAGTTGGAAAAGATCTGGAATCGTTTCTATCGCGGCGAAGCTTCCCGCCATCGTTCCACTGGAGGAACCGGACTCGGCCTGGCCATCTCCAGGAGGATATTGGAATTGCATGGCGTGCCCTATGGCGTAATCAATACATCTGACGGCGTCATGTTCTATTTCCATCTGAATAAAAAAATTTAGCGTGCAGAACCTCGGTTCTGCTTTTTTTGTTCCGGCAGTTTCAGAATCTGAGCAAGGAGACTCAGGTTTTTTTTATTTGATGTGCACTTCTTCTGCATTTGATCTTGATCTTTGTCTATTATTCTTTTTTGCAGGCAGAGGGAGTTACCCAACAAACTTCAATACAAAGTAGAGGGATAAGAAAATGAAAACGGTCAGACCGCCGATGATCATCATGATCCTGTTGATCTTCACCGCCATTGGGATCGTTGCCTTCTACAACTTCAGCAACTCAAACAGCAAATCGGTGTATAAGGTTGTCATCGATCCCGGCCATGGCGGCAAAGATCACGGTGCGACAGGGGCCAGCGGACAATTTGAGAAGGATTTCACACTGAAATTATCGCGCAAAGTGGAAAAACTGGCGCAGGCAGAGCCGCGACTACAGGTTCATCTCACCAGAACAGATGACCGTTTTATATCTTCTGTCGACCGTGCCAGGCCGAAATTCGCCAACGATTTGGGCGCTGATCTATTTATATCCATTCACGGCAACACCTTTGCCAACCCTGATGTTTCCGGTACGGAAACGTATTATTACCACTGGAATTCCCGTTCCCTGGCCAAGGTCATGCACAAACATGTGGTCCAAGGGAGTGGCTTTCAGAACCGGGGTGTAAAGAAAGAGAATTATTTTGTTTTAAAGGATACGAAAATGCCGGCCGTTTTGATTGAGATGGGATATCTGACCCATCCGAAAGAAGAGAAAGAAATGCTGACAGAGGAATATCAAAACCGGATGGCTGTCTCGATTGTGGATGGAATCAAAGAATACCTGAAATTAGATTAAGGGAGGAACCACCTCATGGCAAAGAAAATCCTTTCAACATTATTCATTGTAGGCACTGTATTCGGTTTGGCAGCATGCGGAAACGCTCCCCACGACGAACTCCCGGAAAATCAGCCCTCTCAAACTCAAGCCACACCTTCAAAGTCGGCCGAAACTTCGTATCGATCGGTCTTTCAACACAGCGTATTTTTGGGGGATTCCATTACGGAGGGGCTATCCTACCACGATCTATTGGATGATGCCAATGTGCAAGCAGGCGCCGGGAAAATCACCGAGGTGGCATTGGATGATGTGAACAAAATCGCAAAGAGAAACCCGAAGCACATCTTTATCCAACTGGGATCCGATGACATTTTATTACCGCCTAAAGTAACCGACAATCCCAAGCAGTATTCACTGGCGTATTATGCCAAATTGATAGACAAAATCGAGGAGAAACTCCCAGGTGCCAACATTACCGTACTGTCTGTGACTCCGGTTACACCCGATGCAGAGAAGAAGGAACCCCGTTACAAAAATATCAGTGATTATAATCAGGGATTGAAAAAGCTGGCCGCTGAGAAAAAAGTGGGCTATGCAGATCTGTCTCCCATCTTTGCAAAACACAAAAATCTGCACGATTCGGATGGGATCCATTTTAAAGAAGAGTTTTATACATTCATGTTGGAGTTGCTGAAAGACCGGGTCAAATAGGTTGCAAATCATCGTATTGGAGGTGACAAGGGTTGGTCTTCAGCAGCTTGATATTTTTGTTCCTCTTCCTGCCAGCAACTCTTTTGATCTATTATATGTCGCCAAAGGGGCTTCGAAATGTCGTCCTGTTCGTTGCAAGCCTAATCTTTTATGCTTGGGGAGAGCCAGTCTATATCCTCATCATGATTTTCACAACCGTATTTGACTATTGCAACGGACTGCTGATTGACCGATACAGACACCGTAAACCGATCGCCCGAGCCGTTTTAATCGGATCCATCATCGGCAGTTTGGGCATTCTCTCCTTTTTCAAGTATGCCGGATTTGTCCTTGACAACATCAATCAGCTCTTCCATCTGCACATACAGGCGGCGGATCTTCCGCTGCCGGTGGGCATCTCCTTTTATACGTTCCAAACGATGTCTTATGTAATCGATGTCTACCGGGGTCAAATACCCGTGCAGCGGAATATCATCCACTTCGGAACCTACGTCACCATGTTTCCGCAGCTGGTTGCAGGTCCGATCATCAAATACGGCGATATTGCGAAACAACTGGTTTCCCGTAAGGTGACGCTTGAGGGGTTTGGCGAAGGGGCGGAATGTTTTATCAGAGGACTTGCAAAAAAGGTGTTGCTCGCCAACAATATCGGGTTGCTGTGGGCGAATGTGAAAGCGACACCCTCGGAGGATTTGTCCATCTTGTCCGCATGGCTGGGGATCATCGCCTTTACCTTTCAAATTTACTTCGATTTCAGCGGGTATTCGGATATGGCGCGCGGGCTCGGCAAGATGTTCGGTTTCGATTTGGTGAAAAACTTCAACTACCCTTATATATCCAAAAGCATTACGGAATTTTGGCGCAGATGGCATATATCATTGGGCTCCTGGTTTCGGGAATATGTCTATATTCCCCTCGGTGGCAATCGGTTGGGCCTATTGAAACAGTTTCGCAATCTGTTGGTGGTCTGGTTTCTGACCGGCTTATGGCACGGGGCGAACTGGAATTTTATCATATGGGGTTTGTATTTTGGTCTCTTCGTTACAGTTGAAAAGCTGTTTCTTCTGAAATGGCTACAACGCAGCCCAACTTTTATGGCACATATCTACACACTCCTGATAGTCATTGTCGGCTGGGTATGGTTCGATTTTGATCATTTGGCTTCCAGCTTGAAGTTCATCGGGGTGATGTTTGGGTACGGTGCGAACGGAATTGCAGATGATCAAGCGTTCTACGCTCTGTCCACCCATCCCGTCTTGTTGATCCTGTTGGCTCTATGTGCAACACCGCTTCCGGGAAAAGTTTTATCCCATGTGAAGGAAAAGTGGGGGGTCGCAGGGGCGATCGCCGTTCCGGCCGTGTGTTTTATATTGATGGTTCTGTCGACGGCTTATTTAGTCGATGATACCTACAACCCGTTCCTGTACTTTCGATTTTAAAGGAGGTGACGACCCTGAACAGGTATGACAAAATAAGCAAAAATATCTTAGGCTTATTGCTGCTGCTGTTCACCGGTTCAATTGCGATCCTGAACCTGTTAGTGCCCGATCGGACGTTCTCGGAATCGGAAAATCGGATGTTGGAGCCACTGCCGCAGATCTCACTGAAATCGCTGACGTCGGGAAAGTTCACCTCCGATTTCGAGAAATACATTTCCGATCAATTGATCTTCAGAGACCTTTGGATCGGAGTGAAAACCGATACGGATCGGATCATGGGAAAAAAAGAAAGCAACGGGATTTACCTGGGCAAAGATGGACATCTCATTCAACAATTTATTCCACCGGAGGATGGGGATTTGGAGAAGAAGGTTGATGCTATTCTTGCCTTTGACCGCGCCACTCCCAATCTCCGTAAATACGTGATGCTTGTGCCAACAGCCACAACCCTGCTCAAGGAACAACTTCCGGCATATGCCCCGGCTGGCGATGAAAAGGCGTATTTGGACCAAATCCGGCAACTGATCCAACAGCGCGGAATCCCTTTTGTCAATGTATATCCCGCGCTGTATACCCAACGGGAACAACCGATTTTTTATAAAACCGATCATCATTGGACCACCCGGGGAGCCTATTTTGCCTATCGGGAGCTGTGCAAGCAAATGGGGATTCCCCCCCAACAGGAGGAAGACTTCAATATCCGGCAAGTCTCCCGTCAATTTTACGGTTCGCTCCATTCGAAGAGTGGATTCAGACAGATCCAGCCGGACAGCATTGAACTGTATTTGCCCAAGGACCCGGAGAAATATACGGTGGAGTATGTCGATGAAGACCAAACCTCGGATTCCTTGTATGAGATGGAACAACTTCATAAAAAGGATCAGTATGCGGTGTTTCTTAACGGCAACCATCCGCTGATCCGAATCACAACAGCCCATCCAGAAAAGAAAAGGCTGCTGGTGGTCAAAGATTCCTATGCCAACAGTTTGATTCCATTCTTGACAAAACACTTCAGCGAGATCGATGTCGTCGACCTTCGATATTACGAGGGAGACTTGACGACGTTTGTGAAAGAACGTGAAATCGATGAGTTACTGCTGCTTTATAATGTCCATACGTTCTCTGAAGACCCATCGATCAAAAACTTATCGGAGGCGATCCAATGAAGCGGTATGGGAAGGATATAAGAACGTTTTTGGCCGTGATGTTCGCACTGGCCGTGGCGATGAGTCTCTTGTCCGGATGCTCCGGTGAGAAAGAGAAGGCAGTCGAAAAACTTTCTGCTGTCGAAGTGGGGAAACGGATTGAACAGGAAGTTAACCTGGATCACATGAAACCAGGGGACATGAGCAAGCTGCAAAAATTGTATCAAATCGATGCCGACAGCATTGAAGATTTCATCCTTTTTACGGCCTCATCCAATGTAAAGGCCGATGAATTGGCCATTATCAAAGTAAAAGATGCCCATCAGATAGAGAGTGTCAAAGAGAAAATATCGCACAGAATCGACGCCCAAACCGTAAAATTCAAGGATTACCGCCCGGAAGAGTTTTTTTTGATCGATAAACACGTTTTAAAGACAAAGGGTCCATTTATTTTTTTCGCAGTCTCCAAAGAGGCCGATCAAATGGAACGTGCTTTTGATTACGCATTCTAGTGCCCCTCAGATAACATTGTGTGGAAAATCACAGAAAGGTAAGGAGGGTGGGGATTTGATTCGCCTTTGTACCCATAGGGCACAAGTCTCGCCAAGGTCACTCCGTTCCCGGTCTCGCTATGCGCTCTTTGCAAGAGATCGGAGCCGCCCCACCCTCCTGCCTCCGCCTTGCTGAAAAACAAGATCAAAGTTTCCTGAAGGGGCACTAGAAGGGTTGTGAAAAAGCTGTCGTTCCCACAGGACACAAGTCTCGTCAGGGTGCTTTCGCCTCCGGTCCGTTTAAAAGTCGCGAAAACCGCGGCTTTTTTAAAAACAGTTTTCCTCTACTCACCGGAGCTCCTCCTCCACCCGTCCGGTCAACATCAATCCAAACATGCGAAAATCGACACGTAAGGACCAAACCGGGTGACCAAAGGTGGCGGGTTTGTTTCCCTCCACGAAAAAATGGCTCTACCAAGCCAGACCGTAAGCAATCACCGGGGCAGCAACCAAAACCACCAACGGACGAAGATCACCAGCACCAAACAGAGGAACACCATGCCTGTCCCCGCAAAGTGCCAACGGCGGGCCCGGGGATTCCTAGGGTCAAAATTCGGCAAAATCTTCCAACATCCATCACCTACATTCTCAGTTTGAACCGGGGGAACCTGCCCAGGTTCATTTTTATTTTTTATGTGTATAGTTCCTTACAACGAGGAAAAGAGAGTGATCACTGCCACCATCCATCAAGATGGTTTTGATCCACCCGGGTTCCCCTACTCCAAAAGAAAAAGGATCCGGCGCCTTCAGGCATCGGATCCGATAGGATCAGGCTTTTTCCGTCAACTTCAGGAACTCGTCGATATCCGCTTTCACCAGATCGACGGCTTCCTGCCAGAAATCCGGCCGGGTGAGATCCACACCCAGATGTTTTTGTGCCAGGTCTTCCACGCTCATCCGTCCGGTATCGCGCAAGAGATCGACATATTTCTCCGCAAAGGCAGGACCCTCTTGCAAAGCACGTCCGTAGAGGCCGGTGCTGAAAAGATAGCCAAAGGTGTAAGGGAAGTTATAGAAGGGCACTCCCGTGATGTAGAAATGCAGCTTGGAAGCCCAAAAATGGGGATGATATTCTTCCAGTCCATCACAGAAAGCTTCCTTTTCTGCCTCCAGCATCAATTCCTTCAGCCGATCTGGAGAGACCAGTCCTTTTTTCCGTTCCTCATAAAAACGGGTCTCAAACAGGAAGCGGGCATGGATATCCATGAAGAAGGCGACCGCCCGCTGAATCTTATCCTCCAGCAAGGTGATCCGGCGCTCTTCGGTGGGAGCCTGGCGGATGGAAGCATCAGAGACGATCGATTCGGCAAAAGTGGAGGCCGTCTCCGCCACATTCATCGCATATTGCTGGGCCATCACCGGCAGGTCTGTCATCACATGCTGATGATAAGCATGCCCCAGTTCGTGGGCCAAGGTGCCGATGTTATCAGCCGTGCCGGAGTAGGTCATAAAAATCCGGGACTGATTGCTCACACCAAAGTTCGTGCAAAAGCCACCAGGCCTTTTTCCTGGGCGATCCTCCGCTTCGATCCAACGGTTGTCAAATGCTCCCTTGGCGAAATCGGCCATCTCCGGATTGAAGCGACGAAAATGTTCCAGGATAAATTCCGCTGCTTCGTCATAGGACACGTGGGACTCCTCCCGGCTGATGGGAGCGGATACATCGTACCAGCTCAGTTTATGTAACCCGAGGAGGGAAGCTTTCCGATCTAAGAAGCGAAGGAGAGGTTGCTTGTTTTGGCTGATCACTTCCCACATCGTGTTCAGTGTCGCTTCCGACATCCGGTTGAGATCCAGGGGTTCTTTGAGGACAGAATCCCAGCCCCGCTGACGGTACAAGTTGAGGCGGAAACCGCCGAGATGATTCAGACTAGCAGCCAGCAATTCCTCCTCTTTCTCCCAGGCTTCCCCCGATCGATGGAACACCTGGCGACGCAGTTCCCGGTTGCTGCTGGTCATTTTGTTGGAAGCCTGACCGACGGAGAGTTCCTGAGTCTTTCCGCCTTCTTCGACGGGAATGATCATGCGACCGACGATAGTGTTGTACAAGTCCCCCCAGGCATCATATCCATCGACGGAGAGATCTCCCGCCAGACTTTCCATCTCCGGAGGCAGTTTTTCCGCCGCCCACCGCCGCCGCTCCTTCAAGAAGAAAGCGATGGGGCTGATTTTGGGACTCTGCAAAAAAGAAGCCCACTCCGAATCGGACATCTGTAAAAAGAGGCGATCGAGGCGGGTCATTGCGGAGTTAAAGGCTGCCCCCACCTGGGAAAGACGGGCACGATAAATCTTAGCCTGTTCATCTTTCGTATTTTGCGAGGTCAGACACTCGATGAAGGAACCCGATTCATCCAAGCGGGCGATCAAATCCTGCAGCGTGTTCAAAATCTCCTCCAGGGAACGAACATCTGTCGCCGAAGTTCCTTCCAATTGGCGAATCCGACGGTGAAATCCGTCTACATCCTCTTCCAAATTCTCCATGAAGCGCTGAAACTCAGGAGAATCACTTCCACCGGGAAAGAATACATCCAAATCCCAGTTCAAACTATATTTTTCTGACATAGACTCACCCTTCTCTTTTTCCATCCCACGGGGTGGTTGATTGATCCGCCTTTATTATATCATCTTTGCATCCCGCTTTTTTGCAAAATGACGAACCGGCAGCTATCCGCCACCGGTTGCCAACTTGTCTATTTATATGGTCCGGACGTCTAAACCTCCACCTCCATCAACCATTGCTTCGCTTTTTGATATTCCTGTTCCCGCTTTTTTTCTACTTCCATCCTTTTATCCAGACTGCGGAAATATTCTGGATAACTCATGTTGTGAGATGCAAACATCGCACGCTCAAGAGTTGCGGAAACTTGGTTCCTTAAAATAAAAACCTCTCCCTTCGTATTTGCGATTTCATCGTATCACGGTTCCCAGACAGCACCAAACTGGCTGAGGCGGTCTCCCCCGCTTTCAGCCGCTTCCGCCCCGGAATGGGGGAAAGGAGATCTCTGATCTGTAGAATTGGAGGTAAAAAGCTCCAGAATCCGACCGGATCCAGAGGGTACCATCCTTACCTTTGCACGACGAAAGAAAACAAAAAAAAGCCCCGGTGACGGGGCTTTTGCTCTGCTTAGTATCCAAAACTGCCAACCAGAGCAAAAATCGTTGCAATCACTAACAGGAAAATCAACAGGCGACCTAAGCCAAATCCGTAACCATAACCGCCGCCATATCCACCATAGCCCACGGATCGTCTCCCCCTTTCTGAAGTGAGTTCTCCGTATCCTATTCCACTTCTCAGAGGAGAGATTGTACGATTGAATCAGGGTAGAAGTGTAAACTTACGACCCTGTGGCGGCGGGTCGGAGAAAGGCTGATGAATTACTCCACTTGCAACACGATCTTCCCGATATTCCGATTCTCTTCCATATAGCGGTGGGCTTCCCGGACCTCATCCCAGGGGAATACGCGGTCCAAGATCGGTTGGAGTCTCCCCTCTTCGAAGAGGGGAAGTGCCGTCTCGGCAAAGTTACGGGTAAGCCGCTTTTTGTAGTCCAGACTGCGGGAGCGAAGAGTAGTTCCCATCACTTGCAGACGTTTGGCCAAGATAGGGCCGAGACTAAATTTTTCCGGGCGGGTTCCCCCCAGGGTACTGATCAAAATCAGCTTGCCATCCATCCCCAGGCAGTCGACGTTTTGTTCCCAGTAGGATGCCCCCACAAAATCCAGGATCAGCTGTACCCCTTCCCTTCCCGTCGCTTCTTGAACTGCGGGAGCGAAGGGACCCTCTTTGTAGTTGAGTGCCAGATCCGCCCCGAGAGAAAGGCAAGCCTCCAGCTTCTCCTTAGAACCAGCAGTGGTGAAAACCCTGGCTCCATGGGACTTGGCCAACTGGATCGCCGCTGTTCCCACTCCGCTGGCTCCGGCGTGAATCAATACCCGATCCCTTTTTTGCAAGTCACCCAACCAGAACAAAGCTTGATAAGCGGTCAGGAACACTTCGGCAATCGCTGCCGCCTCCACCATGTTTAATCGCTCTGGAACCGGGAGGGCCATCTGTGCGGGGATGACTGCATACTCCGCATACCCGCCGCCTGGCAGCAGACCGAACACCCGATCTCCCACTTTCCAGTCCCGACACTTTGCTCCCACTTCTTCCACCACTCCCGCCATCTCCAATCCCAGAATCGGACTGGCACCTGGCGGTGGTGGGTAGTTTCCTTCCCGCTGCATGAGGTCGGCCCGGTTGAGAGCGGTGGCTTGCACCCGGACCAATAATTCGTCTTCGGCAGGCCGGGGGAGGGGCGCCTCTCCCAACTCCAACTGTTCCGGCCCACCGGGTTGGTTCACGATGACTGCGCGCATGACTGAATCCTCCTTGGAATAGGGTGAGGAGGGAAGGAGGTCTCATGACGTTTCGCTTTTCCGAACTGTCACAGTCGCTCCTCCCCAGTCACCCTGTGCAACGTGCCTTTAGGTTGAGATAACTCTGAGCCGATCCAATCGCCCCCAACGGGGCTCAATCGACTCCCATCTAACCCGCCTGATAACTGACGGAGGCCTCTAGCTGCTGGAAAGCCTCCTCATACCGACCCGCCTCGGCCAAGCGCTCCCCTTGCCCCCAGGCGATCTCATCCACCTCAGCCACGGTTTCCCGCAATCGACGGAAGGTTTCTACTGCCTGTTGCCAATTGCCATCCTCCCCGTAAAACAGGGCTAATTGGTGTATGGCGTAAGACAGACCTGGTCCCGCGAGGTTGCGCCCATCCTCCGGCCCCAACTCCCGAAACCGCTGCTCTTCCTGTCGAATGATCTCTTCCAATCCGGCATAGGCCGTTTCTTTTTGACCCAGACGGAAACGATAATAGGTGAGGTAGACTTCCAGGTGGATCCGGCTCATCATATACCCCATCGACTCCGGAAACTCCTGCAGGGCTGTGTCCATTTTCTTTTCCGCTTGTGCAAAATCCTCTTGTTCTGCATCCATTTCTGCCATCTCCACGAGACTGCGTACATAGGCGAAGTGAAGGTTTTCATTCTCAGAGGGACCCTGTTCGGCAATGGATTGAAACAATGGATAGGCGAGACCCTTCAATCCCCGTTGCATACAGGTGACAGCGATTAGCATCCGCGAGTTCAACTGGTCGAACTCGTCAAAAATACTACTGGGCAACAAATGCCCGATCTGTTGCCGGGCCGACTCTTTCAGATCCTCCAGATGTGTCATGCAACTCCCTCCAGCCAAAGGACGGTCCGTTGCAACGAACCGTTATTTTTATCTCCATTGTAGCAAAAATGCCGGCGAACCCGTCCCTTACCTTGTGACAACCGGAAGGCGATCTCTCTACTCATCCAATCGAAGTGTTGTGATAACCTGTGGGATGGGATTTCACCTATCGTTTTCGTTGTTCTACCGATCCAAAATCACTCCATGTGAAACCCCACCCTCCCTGCATAGCATGGGGAGCGAAGAGACCCTAAGCACGACTTGTGTCCTGTAGGTATGACGACTTTTTCACAACACGTCTAGAATATGGTGGAGAACCGGGGCTTATACAGATGGAATCTTTTGTCCTCAAGAGACTATGTATAGATAAAGAGGACACGCCCATGGACTTCGAAGTGAACCTTGTGTTAGGGTAAGCATGTTAAAAAGGCACAGGCGTGTTGATTAGCCCTATTTTTTAGGTAGGAGATCAGGTCGGGATGAGGGGACGGTGAAGAGCCTTTGCACCCATAGGGCACAAGTCTCGCCAGGGTCGCTTTCCGCTCCCGGGTCTCGCTATGCGTTCTTTACAAGAGATCGGAGCCGTCCCCCCATCCCCGTCCCCTCAAGCCATATTTTATGATGGGGGAGTAATGGGAGGAGCGAAAAGATCGTTTCGTTCGCGCCATCCATTTCCTGGTTAATCAACAGCTCTGAAAAAAACAGTCCCTATAACGGACCGGGCCCTATGGTTTTTCTGTCTCCGTTTTGCTTTGGCTCTCCTGCAGATATCAAAAAGGTGGAAAGGAGGTGGGATCCATGCCTTCAGTGAAAGCTCCCGACTTCTGCCTCCCCGACCTGGACGACAATCGGATCTGTCTGAAAGATCTGCGAGGAAAGGTGATTCTCCTTTCTTTTTGGGTAACTTGGTGTCCCTCTTGCCAGGCGGACCTCCCCCAGAAGGAAATCTTCGCCCGCTCGCTGGATTCTTCTCGTTTTTCCTTTTTCACGGTCAATGTTACAGGCCGGGAGGCAGATCCCCAGCAGGTGAAACCCTTCATCCAGGAACGCGGATACCGTTTTCCCGTATTGCTGGATGAGGGCCGTTCCACTTATGACGCCTATGGTCTCACCTCGGTCCCTTCCTCCGTCCTGATCGACCGGGAAGGAAATTTAGCAGGCCGTTTTGACGAAGAGACCTCGTTTATAGAAGTGGTGAACGCCATCGGTCACCTGCTCGATCGTTAATCTTCCTACCCGCCACCTAATGGGCGAAGGGGGTTCTCCATGGATTGGTTGGAAGCCACGGTGTTGGGCATCATCCAGGGACTGACTGAATTCCTGCCCGTTAGCAGCACCGGTCATCTGTATCTCGGCAGGCATCTGTTTGGGTTGGACGAGGCGGGGTTGTTCCTAGACACGATGCTCCACCTCGGTACTCTGATCGCTGTCTTGGTGGTATACCGGGAGGAAATCCTTTTCCTCCTGAAAAATCCCTTCAGTCGCATGGGCGGACTTTTGCTAGCAGGAACCCTCCCCACGGCGATCATCGGACTCGCTTTTAAAGATTTCTTTGAAGAGATCTCGGAAACCGGGGTCACCATCGGATGGGAGTTCCTCGCTACCGGTCTGATCCTGTGGCTCTCCGACAACTGGAAACGGCACGGCTATAAACAACTGGAAGAGATTTCTTATGCGGATGCCGCTTTTATCGGTGTTTGGCAAGGCGCAGCGATTCTGCCGGCCATCTCCCGCTCCGGACTCACGATTGCCGCTGCCTTGTTTCGCCGCATCGACAAATCCACTGCCGCCCATTTTTCCTTTTTTCTATCGATCCCTGCGATCACCGGAGCCCTGCTCCTGCAGTTTGTCGATCTAGTATCAGGACAGACCCAAGTGCTTCCGCTCAGCTCCTTATTGATGGCCACCCTCATGTCCGCTCTATTTGGCTATCTGGCTGTCCGCTGGATGATCAACCTGCTAAAGCGTGGCTCCCTCAAGATCTTCGCCATCTATGTCTGGGCGATGGGATTCGTAGTCCTCTTTTTCCAGTGGACTGGCCGCTTTTGACATGGAAAACCCTCTCCCCACAGGAGAGGGTTTGAAATCTTTACACCCAGAAGAGCATGGCGATAATCGCTGTTGCGGCGACGATACAACCGCTCCCCATAAACACCGTCGCGGATAGGTACCCTTTGAAATCGAGGTGCATAAAGCTGAACAGTTGCATCAGGACCTGCAGGGCAGCCAATAGAAGAATCACTGGAATGAGCAGATTCCCCGGCAAGAGGTTCATTCCCACCAATGCAAAGGAAACCCCTGTAAACAGAAGCATCCAGACAACGGACCCGAAATACTTTCCTTCCCCTTCCCGCCCTTTGCGGATCATGGATCTCTGTTCCACTCCGGTTTTTTCCGTTTCTGCCATGGCGTTTCCCCACTCCTTCCTGAGCATCGTTCACGGAATTATTATATAATTATGACTCATGATTGGCACCCGTGTCAATGGATGGCCTGGAATGGAATAGGTATGAGGGACTGTACACCACTTCCAATTTCAACCGAAATGGATCTTCAAAAAAGACCGCATAGTATTCCATCTCTTCATGAAATTGCGCCGGACTTTGATAGAGCCTGGAAATCCCACGCTTTTCGAGAAAGGCGGCCGTTCGATCCACATCCTCCTGGCATTCAGCCTGAAAGGCGATATGGTTCAACCCCGGCTGTTTCCGATGAAATCCCGCAACAGCAAAGGTCGGTTCACACTGAACGAGACATAATTTCATCCGCCCATTCCCATACAAAACCCACTCCCGGTTCTCTATTTCCTTGGCAAATCCGAGAAACGTCATCAGTGGATCGTAAAAACTAATCGCTTTTTTCAAATCAGACACATTGTAATCAAGATGAGAAAAACCAACACAGATCATCCCTCGCCCCTCCTTCATATGATGTGATTTCTCACATACCTTTTCCCGGGAAATGAACTGAAACAGGGAATCAGTTGCTTACAGACGTGTTGATTATCCATATTTTAGGGAGTAATCAGGTCGGTCTGGTTGGAGGGTAAAGAGCCTTTGCACCCATAGGGCACAAGTCTCGCCAGGGTCGCTTTCCGCTCCCGGGTCTCGCTATGCGTTCTTGGCAAGAGATCGTAGCCGTCCCACCAGCCCCGTCCCTCAAGCCATATTTTACGATGAGGGCAATAGGAAGAGCGAAAGGGTCGTTTCCTTCCCATCATCCACTTTATTCCTGAGTTGCTTAAAAATCTAGTTTCCTGATCCACACCCTGTGAACCGAGTAAAACACCATCCACAGGATCATACTCATCACCGGAGACAGGGAGAGGGTAGGGAGGGACAACCAGCGATCCAGCCAAAACCCAAACAACCCAAACAACCCGAATCCCGCCGCAAAGGTAAAACCAAATTTCAAATTCTGCCGGACGCCCTTTTCTTCTTCACTGAAAACCGTCTTTTGGATATGACGAAAAACCCATTGGACAAAGAAAAACAACCCCAAATTTTGAAGCACGAACAGAAGGGAGAGTTGATCCGGTCGGTAATCCTCACGGAAGGGAAGTTCCAGCGACTGAAGAATGAATCCCAAAACTCCATGAACAAAAAATGTCCAGGTGAAACCCAACCAAGTGATGAAAAGAATTTCTTTCCCCAGAGAACCCCATTCCCGCCGGGGCATGGCCGTCACCAATTCCTCACAATATCCCTCCGGATCGGGGCCGAAGACTTCCCGTGCGGTTTTCCCTTGCTTCTCCGCCTCCAGTAGGTGCCCCAACCATTCCAGCAACAATTCTTCCGACTGACGTTGAGGAACGGAACTAGAACGAAGATAAAGTAACATTTTTTCATAATACTCTCGGTTTTCCGGAGTCAGTTTTTCACGAAACCGATGGTTCATTTGAATCATCTCATCTGTGTTCATCCAAACTCAACCTCCTTGAGAAACTAACTTGCAAAACAAGATAGTTGATCAAAAATAATATCACTTCCCTTTCCCTTGAATCACGCGATTTACAGCAGAACTCAACTCGGTCCACTGTTGACGAAAGCGCATCAATTGAGCAGTACCTGCTTCAGTTAGTTGATAATATTTCCGTGGCGGACCTCCGCTAGGCGATTTATGTAGGGTGCCCTGGATCAGGTTCTCCTTTTGCAGGCGTAACAGGAGAGGGTAGATACTTCCCTCACTTACTTCCGGAAATCCGTATCGTTGCAACCGCAGGCTGAGCTCATACCCGTACACCTCTCCTTCTTCGATCACCGCAAGGATGCAACCTTCCATGATCCCCTTCAACATTTGACTGTAACTAGAGATGGAGACTCCTCCTCCCGGTATACTATCTTGCATCACAAGATAGTTGAATTGTATATGAGAAAAGGCGCCAAATCAACCTCTCCCGATTTTCCCAGCATGGAGACGTAATTTTCAACATATCGAATATATTGAACGCATTTCAAGAGGAGGAGATAGGCATATGAAGGTATTGTTCGTATGTTCAGGGGGTATGTCCAGTGCGATTGTGGTACAGGCGTTAAAAAAGGAGGGGGAAAAGCAGGGAGTCCCGCTAGATGTACAAGCCGTGGGAACGAGCGATGTGGAAGCTGAATTGAAGAAAGGATGGGATCTAGTAATGGTTGCACCCCAGGTGAGGCATCGGATGGAATCGATACAGAAAGCAGCGGAGCAAGCTTCGGTACCTTGTGGCGCCATTCCCCCCCAGGCTTATACACCTCTAGGCGGTCCGATCTTGCTGAAAACCGTCAAACAGCTTATGGATGTCTAAAGGGAGGGTGGGGTTTCACATGGAGTGATTTTGAATCGGTAGAACAACGAAAACGTCATGTGAACCCATCCTGATCGTCTGCAAACCTGAGCGGTTGATTCACCGTGTGCTACCAAAGCGACCTGATGTACCATAGGCACTATAATCTGAAATCGTGGTCGTACCATGAGCACTACAATCTAATGGGTTGAAGCCGCGAGATAGTGATCCTTCTCAGCGGAAAAATCTTACGGGAGGGCGTTTAGGGGCAACATTCTTCCTTGGGTTGCTGACCTCCCGGTTCACTTCCTTGCAAGATGGCAGGGTCCCGGGGTAGAACACGATCTCCCCATTTAAATATCGCTAATCGTCTTCAAACACATCTTGAAAGAGAGGGTGAGCCTCTATGAATGGTTTCGTCTCGTTTTTGGATAAAAAATTGTCTGGACCGATGGCCAGACTGTCGGAACAACGCCATCTGCAGGCGATTCGAGATGGAGTGATTTCGGCACTTCCCTTTATTATTGTCGGCAGTTTTTTCCTGATCATCGCCTTTCCTCCACTGCCAAAGGATTCCTTCATTTCCCAATGGGCCGCTGCACATGTAGACGAGATCTTGATCCCCTACCGAGTAACCATGTTTATCATGTCCCTGTATATCGCATTCGGAGTCGGATACAATCTCGCCAAAAGTTATGAGCTGGATCCCCTGTCAGGAGCACAGACCGCAGTGGCGGCCTTGCTTTTGACCATCACACCCCAACTGATCAAAGATCTGGGATTTGTACTCCCTATGGATAACCTGGGGGGACACGGCCTGTTTGTAGCAATGTTGGTCTCCATCCTGTCAGTAGAGATCCTGCGCTTTTGCAAAGGGAGCAAACTGACGATCAGAATGCCAGCACAAGTTCCTGCCTCGGTGTCTCGTTCCTTTGAAGCGCTGATTCCCGTGGCATTGGTGGTTCTCCTCATGTCTTTGATCACTGTGGTTTTAGACATCGACCTGCATCAGATCGTGGACAAAGCCGTCGCCCCCTTGGTAAAGGCAGGGGACAGTATTGTCGGTGTCTGGATTCCCGTTTTTCTGATCACTTTCTTTTGGGCCTTTGGGATTCACGGAGTCTCTGTTGTCGGCACCGTCGCGCGTCCGGTATGGGAGGTATATCTCTTCAATAACGCCGACGCAGTCGCCTCCGGCGCCTCCCATATCCCCCATATCGCTCCGGAAACCTTTTACCAGTGGTTTATCTGGATTGGAGGCTCAGGTGCAACGCTGGGCTTGTTACTGGCGATGTTGCTATTCTCCAAATCAAAATACTCCAAGACCCTCTCCAGAGCTTGTCTCGTTCCGGGAATCTTCAACATCAATGAACCGGTGATTTTCGGTGTACCCATCGTCTTAAACCCGATCATGATCATTCCCTTTGTGATCACGCCTCTGATCACCGCAACTCTATCCTATGTGGTTACGGCCATCGGTTGGGTCACCCCCACCTTCATCCAGCCCCCTTGGACCTTACCCGCCCCGATCGGTGCCTATTTGGCAACCGGGGGAGATTGGAGAGCCATTCTGCTGGTGCTGATCAATATCGCCATCTCTTTTTGTATCTATCTTCCCTTTTTCAAAATATACGATCGCAAAATGATGGATATGGAAACCGACGGAGGCACCGAGCCACACTCCGCCTGATTCAGACTCCTTCTTCCTGGAGAATCCTACGAATCAGATGAACCGGTGACAATTCCCCTGCAGAAAACCAGACGACTCCCGGTTGTTTTTTCAACAGCCGGGAAGCGATCTCCTTGGGGCGGGCGCCTTGTCGGTGCAGACCCAGGGTCTCTTCACGAAGCCAATCCAAAAAATCCAGTTTCTTTTCCAGGGACTTCACTCCCTCTGGGACGATCCCGGCATGGGAACAAAACACCCTCCGAATCGGAAATGTCAACAAGCGCCGGATCGAGTTTGACATCTCTGCCAGGGATTCTTCCCGCAGCCCATAATTCAAGCGGGTGCCAAGAAACAGATCCCCAGTAAAGGCCCAGCCTTGCTCTTCTTCCACCCAAGCGATGTGATCCTCCGCATGACCCGGAGTCGGAACCGCGCGAAAGCGAAACCGATCCGTCTCAATCACATCCCGTACTTCCCCTGGAACCGGATCGATCGAACCCCAAATCCGTCTCCGATAAAAGGGAATCCGAGGTGGATTGGACAAAATCTCTGCGGTCCGTTTTCCCATCCAGATCGGAATCCGACCCTGACCTGACAAAAGGCCTGCATTGCCGCTGTGGTCCTCATGGAAATGAGTGAGAGCAATGAACTGAGGTTGCATCTCTTCCGCAAACTGCTTCACTTCTTTTCGAAATCGTTGCGGTCCAGTTTCCAACAACAGCCCATCCACATGATAGACCCAGATGCGAAAGCCATTGCCAAAGAAATTAAATTTGAACTGAAGAGCGTCCACTTCCCCTTGCTGTGTCCGTTGAATCTGTAACTTACTCATCCTATTCACACTCTCATCATTTTTCAGAATACAGAATCCGTAGCACAATCACTAACTTCTGTCGCCATAATCATTGTCTATGATACTACAAAGTACTCTCCATTCATACTGCCCATTTGCCAACCTTTCCTCCCTCAGTCCGACAAAGGGCATCCTTCGCCTATGTCCAATTCACTATTTTGACTACAGCACGATGCCTTTTCCCCCGGAATTGGGTATATTGAGCTAGTCACTAAAGAACTCAACTTTATGGGAGGGTGTGCCTTGATAAAAAATCTGATGGCCAAACTGGGTAAAGGCGGAGCCAAAGTAGACCTGGTCCTGGAGAAGGAAGATTATCTTCCAGGTGAAGAGATGAAGGGGGAACTCCAGATCCAGGGGGGAACCGTCGATCAGCAGATCAACCAGATCCAAGTCGATCTTAAGATCAGTGTCCGTGTAAAGGAGAAGACCCTGTCCCAAACCATCCAAAGCTTCCCTTTTCAACAAGCTTTTACGGTACAATCCGCCGAACGTCGTAGCTTTCCTTTCCAGTACAGACTGCCAGAAGATCTGCCCATCTCAGGAAACAACGTCTTCTACACCCTGGATACCCGCTTGGATATTGCCGCTGGTGTCGATCATCTCGATCACGACATCATCCGGATCCATCCGCCCCAGCCCTTGCAGAAAGTGCTAGATATCTTCTCTCGACTCGGATTCCGGGAAAAACATGATTCCCGCTCTTTCACCGGACAGACCCAAGAATTCGAATTGTTTCCGACGGATTTTCTCCAAGGACAGGTAGAGGAAGTGGAATTTATCGCTGCTTTGGAGGACTCCGGGCTCCGGCTTCTCCTGGAAGTAGATGTGTTCACCGGATTTGGCAAGCAGGAGGCACGCAGAGAGCTCTTCCTCGAAAACGAGCTTTTGGATGATGAAACCCATCTGCAAGAGTATCTGCGGGAAGTGCTCACAGAGATGGTCAACAATCCTTCCTCTATGCCACATCCATCCATGCAGAGTCATGCCGCCAAAAGTGGGCCTAATTGGGGAGGCATGGTCGGAGGTTTCGCTGCTGGAATTTTAGGCGGTATGGTCCTCTCTGAATTGGCGGATGGGGGCTTGGACGGTCTCTCTGAAACGATTGAAGAAGCTACTGATTTTGACCTCCCTGACGGCGGCGAATTGATGGGTGACATGGGAGACTTTTTTGGTGGAGATGACGAGGATTGACATGCAAAGAAAAAGAAGCCCGTTGCTGGCTTCTTTTTCTTTGCGATACATATTTAAATTGTCAGCGGATGATCGGTTCACGCCTCTGGCTCAAGCTTCTGATATTGTTCCTGCACCTGTCGTACCAAGGGATGATCCGGAGAAATCTCAGCGATCTTTTCCAGCGCTCCGGTCACTCCCCCTTCTTTGATGAGCTGTTGCAACTCCACCGCTTCCGGATCCGCCGCATCGGCAAATCGGAGGGCGGCGGCGATGCCGATAGCGAGATGGTCTGGCGAGGTCCCACGCTCCAGGATCTGGAGAGCAGGTCCCAGCAAGCGGTCTTCCCGACCCAACTTCCGAATCGGAGAGCGGCCGACCCGGTTCACCGGATCGATCAGATGAGGATTTTGGAATCGCATCAGAATGTCTTCGATGTATTTCCGGTGATCTTTCGGGTCAAATCCGTATTTTTGCACGAGGAGTTGACCGGTCTCCTTCAACACACCGCGGACGGTTTCCCGCACCGTGGAATCGGCGATCGCTTCCTGGACTGTGGCATATCCCCGAAGATAACCCAGATAAGCACAGACCGCATGGCCCGTATTCACCGTAAACAGTTTCCGTTCGATGTAGGGCGCAAGCCCCTCCACATAGGTCACCCCTTCGATGGAGGGGACGTCACCTTTCGCTCCGCGCAGGTCAACGACCCATTCATAATAGGGCTCCACTGCCACTTCCAGCAGATCGGATCCCTTTTGTTCCGGTACAATCCGGTCGACAGCCGCATCAGGAAAGCCGATCCTGGAATCCATTTCCTGCCGCTCCTCATCTGTCATCTCAGCGGTGACCAAGGTTTTCAAAAGACTGGATCCACCCAACATATTCTCACAGGCGATCACGTTCAGAGGATGGCCCCCCTTTTGAAGGCGTAGGCGCAACCCATCAGCTAGAAGCGGGGCCACCCCCTTCAGCACATTGGGACCCACTGCCGTGGTCACCACATCCGCCCCGGCGATCGCTTCGATCACTCGTTCCGGTTCGGTTTTACTGTTGAGAGCCGTCACATGGTTCACGTCGATCTTCTCTTCCACATCCCCCAGCAGGCGAACTGTGTAGGCTCCTCGCTCCCGGAGTGCATCCACCAGGGATGGCTGAATATCGACGAAACAAACTTCGTATCCCGACCGGCTCAACAAAGCCCCGACAAACCCTCTCCCGATATTGCCTGCACCAAAATGAACCGCCCGCATGATCAATTCACCTCGTCGAAGAGGGATAGGAGTTCCGCTTTGGATTGAGCGTGAACCATTTTGTCCACGTTTTCCTCTTCAGTGCAGACCAGGGCGATTTTGGAGAGAATCTCCATGTGCTCGTCTCCCTTTCCGGCGATGCCGATGAGAATTTTCGCCGTCTGTCCCTCTCCGAAGTCGACGCCCTTGGGAACCTGGAGAATGGAGATCCCAGAACGCAGGATATTCTCTTTCCCCTCTTCAGTCCCGTGGGGAATCGCAACGGAATTTCCGATATAGGTGGTCAGAGACTGTTCCCGTTCCAGCATCCGGTCAATATAAGTGGGTTCTACACAGCCCTGATCCACGAGCAACTGTCCCACCAGACGAATCGCCTCCTCCTTGTTCTTCGCTTCTGCATTCAATTGGACCATCTCTTCTGTCAAGATTGAGTGGCTCATCGTCATACGCTCCTTTGTTCTTCAATCTGATCATAAATATAACGGTTGAGATGCTCTGTGAGATAATCACGGATCTGCTCTTCATCCTTGGACTGAAAGACAGCCAGACTTTGTGGGCTTTCAATGATCAGTACACTGATTCGACTCAACAGATCCGACACGACCTTCCGGATCTCCTCCGGTGCCAGCAGGATTAGCAGATGGTCCATCCCCATGGGGTTCCCATCCATCCCTTCCACCGGCATCGAATCGGTCAAATGATACATGGTAAAGGAAGGGCGGAGAATCTCCTCGCTTCGGGTATGGAAGAGAGCCATAGACGTCCCGGGAATCCCCAGTCCCCCATCCTCCGCCCGTTCCAACAACCGGTCCACCACAAGGTTCCGATCCCGGAGTACCCCGGATTTCTCCAGCTCCCCGCAGACCCGTGCCAACAGGCTCTCCAGGGGTTCCGCAGGCAGTGAGGAGAGGGTGAATCCCTTCACCAACTCCAGGGTGCTCTGGATCAGACATTGGATATTTTCCAGCTGATCCACCGTCTGCTGTCCGCTCTTTCCTTCCGCCACCTGCTCCCGGGACGCCTCCCCAGTAAAATGCCACATGCGTTCATCCAGGTAAGACCGGATTTTAGCCACATCCTCCTCGGTCAGATAGGGATGAACCCGCAGGACATCCACCTCATCCGACTCCAGAGGGATCGTGGAGATCACCAAATCATATTCTGACCCATCCCATTGTTGCAGCTCAAACAGGGAAGCGTTCCGGATCCGTCTGATTTCCGGAAACTGCGCCTGTAATTGACTGACCAGGAGCTTGGAAGTTCCGATCCCGCTGGCACAGACGACCAAGACATGAAGGGAGTGGCCCCGTCTTTTCCGCGCAAGGGCGGATCCGAAATGCATCACCAGGTATCCGATCTCCTCTTGGGGAACCCGATATTGGGGGAACACTCCACGGATCGCCTGTTCGACGGCGGCAAACACTTCCGGGTAATCCTGTTCGATCCGGGACAGCAAGGGGTTGTAGATCGGCAGTTTCAATTTCATACGGTAAACCGCCCGTTCTAGATGGGCCGCCAGTCCCTGCATCAGGGATGAATCTTCGGCAAGGGACACATTTAAGGTTTGCTCCACCCGTCGAATCAGTTCCCGGGCTTCCTCCACCGCCGTCGCCCCAACCTCGGATTCCAACCAATTTTGCCGATCGCTTCCCAGTTTAGCACCCCGCAGATGAAGCGTGAGGTTCGCCACCTCGGACTCCGGAAATTTCTGTTGGAATTCAGATTCCAACCGGCTCGCAATCCGGGCGGCGATCTCGTATTCCCGTGACATCTGCAGTTCATGGAGCAGATGGGAGCCGAAGGAGAGTGTCTCCCCCTGCTCAATCCGCTCCACCGCCAGCGCCAGATGGACCACTAACCCGATATAAGCGCTATCTGCCAGCGAATAGGGGAGATGACCGATCTCCTCCTTCACCGCTTCCTCCACCGTACTCAGTTTCTCCCGTTCCACCATCCCCAGCAACCGTTCCCTGACGAGATCCGAGTAATTCCCGGATTTGCGCTGTAAAGATCGCTTCAACATCCCCAAGATTTCCGCCTCATCAAAATGCTCAGCGAGCAGAGAACGGATGGCCGCCCGTCGATCTTTTTCTTTTCCCGTAATCTGAACGCCCCAACCCCGTTTTCTCACGAGTGTCAAAGCAAAGGATTCCAGCCAGCCTTTGACTTGGGACAGATCTTGGCTGACCGTGGCGGAACTGATATGAAGATCCCGGGCGAGAGTAAACAGCTTGATCGGTTCCGAGGTGACAAGCAAAGTACACAACAACAGGGTTTTTCGCTCATCCGGTGTAAACTCTGTTTCCGGTTGCTCCGCCAATGCGGACCGAAGTGCTTCCAGACCCGCCGGATCTCCTTCCAAAGAGATGCCGACCCCCGTTTTCTTCCGCAGGATCAGACCCATCCCGTCCAAAGAGGCTTCCACCCCCGCCAGATCCCGATGGATGGTCCGTTCGCTGACCCCCAGGGTTTCAGCCAACTCTTTGACAGTCACCGGGTCAGATTCCATCAGCAAACGAATGAGATTACGCTCTCTGGATGAAAAGTTCATGGCCTTCACCAGCCTATAGGTATTACCTTCAGTCTTCTTTTAACCGGGAAATCAATGCATCGTATTCCGGGCTGTTCAGGAAATTATCCACGGAGATGTGACTAGCCTTGGGAAGCTTTTCTTTGGCCCGATCGGTCAAGTTCTTATGGGTGACAACCACATCCGCATCCTTTGGCAATTGATTGATAGAAGTGTTGGTCACTTCGATATCCAGCCCGGCTTCTTTCACTTTCTTTTTCAGGATCGAAGCTCCCATGGCACTGGAACCCATCCCCGCATCACAGGCAAACACAATTTTGCGCACCGACTGATTCGATGTCAATACGGAGGTGGCGACGCTCTTTTTACCTTTCATAGCTTCCATGTTTTTGGTTGCTTCTTTCAAATCTCCCTCTTCATCACTGGAGCTCCGCTTCAAAAACAGAGCGGAAATCAGGAAGGAGATCACCGCTGCCACCAAGACACCGGCCAGAACACCGACATAACCACCGCGAGGAGTCATCGCCAACAGGGCGAAGATACTTCCTGGCGAAGGAACTGCCACCAGACCTGCATCAAACAGAGTAAAGGTAAAGACTCCCGCCATCCCGCCGCCGATAGCTGCCAGGAACAGAACCGGTTTCATCAGGATGTAAGGGAAATAGATCTCATGAATACCACCTAAGAATTGGATGATAGCTGCTCCGGAAGCCGACTGTTTGGCCGACCCTTGACCAAAGATCATGAAGGCTAGCAAAATGCCCAGCCCGGGTCCGGGGTTGGATTCCAGCATGAACAGGATCGATTTCCCTGTTTCTGCCGCCTGTTCGATTCCAACGGGACTCAATACCCCATGGTTGATGGCGTTGTTCAGGAAAAGCACTTTCGCCGGTTCGATAAAAATGCTGACCAATGGGAGCAGACCTGCATTCAGGATCGCTTCCACCCCGGCAGCCAAAAATTTGTTCAGCGCTGACACTACTGGCCCAATCCCCACATAAGCGGTCAAGGTGAGCAAACCGCCTATAATCCCGGCAGAGAAATTATTTACCAACATTTCAAAGCCGGAACGGATCTTACCTTCAAAGAGACGGTCCACTTGTTTGATGGCGAAGCCGCCTAAAGGACCCATCAACATCGCCCCGAGGAACATCGGAATATCGGCGCCGACGATTACCCCGATGGCAGCCGTAGTTCCCACCACACCTCCGCGGGCTCCATACACCATATTCCCACCGGTGAAGGCGATTAGCAACGGCAGTAGATACTTAATCATCGGATCGACCAATTTGGCTAAGTCTTCATTGGGAAGCCAGCCGGTCGGGATAAATAAAGCCGTGATCAGCCCCCAGGCGATAAACGCCCCAATGTTGGGCATGATCATCCCGCTCAAGTAACTTCCCATGCGTTGAACCTTCGCTTTCCAGTTCCCTTGAGCAGGTTCTTTCCCTGGGTTCATAGCTTGTTGATTTGCAGACATATTTGATCCTCCCCGTCTGTTTCTTTTTATCATAAAGCGCTTTCAAACCTAGGAGCAATCAAAACTAAACACAATTTCGTCACTTTTATTGTTGACATGATTGTGTTTGCTCAATCTCAAGGCAATCGGGGCGAAGGGGGCAGGATAAAAACGGCAGCCACTCGGTGAAATTTCCGAACAACAAAAAAACAGGAGGGATTTTAAATTTGAAATAGAATTATTTTTTCAGGCGTGTTGATTAGCCATATTTTGGGTGGGGAGATCGTGTTCACCCACGCGACCGTTGCCATCCGGCAAGGAAGTGAAAACTGGCCGCTTCA
>NZ_JBNPXF010000033.1:0-19645 GCF_050433445.1 Kroppenstedtia sanguinis
AGCCCCGTCCCCAACCGCTTCGATGATATCGATCGGAACCATCTCGAAACATTGGCCCAGATCGTGGAAGAGAGTATCGACTGGTCCAAAATGAAATAAACAGAGGCCGCTCCGATCGGGGGCGGCCTTTTTCATCGTTCCATATAGATACGGTAAGCGCGACGGATCTCCTCTTTCATCCACTCGGGATAGGGGGACGAATCCAATTCATCCATCCGGGTCCAGTGATAACTGTCGTGCTCAGCACTCAGTTTCACTTCGCCCACCGGTTGTCGACAAGCGAACTTGATGATAATCAGGTGCTTCTCTTCCTGAAGGTCATCATAGATGTAAGCAGGACCCACCACCCGGATGGAAAGCCCTGTCTCCTCCTGCACCTCCCGATACAGTGCCTCCATCAGGGGCTCCGCAGGTTCCAATCCCCCTCCGGGAAAATCCCACCCGTCTCTCCATCCCACCGTCGGCGGCCCGGGCGATCAACCGGTCCCGTTCATCTGCCACCTTGGTTTCCAGAACGATGATGATCCGCCCTTTCTTGATCACCCGGGTTTGGGAAGTCAACCACCCTTCCACCGCCGGTTTCAGGAAGCTTATATTCAGATCGAGGGTGACCGATCGTCGATCCCGACCCACTTCCTGAAAGACCGAGGAGCCCATCGCCGTATCGATGAAAGTGGCGGTAATTCCCCCGTGAAGGATCTTGTACCGGTTTTTCATTTTCGTCTGTCACCAACATCCGGTGAATATATGCTCCCTCTTATTCATCATATCCCGGAGACTGGAAGTTCATCATTTCTTCAATATAGGCCAACAGGCTAATCCGTGTCCGTTTAAACGCCTTCACTTGTTTGTGTATCGTTTCCCGTTCGTTGGCGTTCAGATCCTGCAATTCTTTCAACAAACCGTCCAGGGTCATCTTTGTACCCTCTTTTCAATCCTCATCAGTGATCAAAATTGGATCACATCACTTGGTGCGGATCCGGCTGTAGCAATTGTACTCCCCTCTCGTTATACCATAAAAACCCTCCGCGGAAAATGAAAAAGACCGGTGAATGTTACACCAGTCCGAACTCGACATCCCCATTATCAAGTACCTGCTGCAACCCTGCACTGGTCGGGCCCTAATACAGACAAATCGGAAAATAAAACTTTCCTACTATTACCTATTGTTCTTAAATTGGATAAAATCGGGGTTGATGATTGTTATTTCAAATAGGGTAGGTGATTTTTTGAGGTTTTTAACCCGGTTAAAGAGAATGTTGTTTGATCGGCGGGGTTCACAAACCATTGAGTATGTTACTATTTTAGCGGCTGGTGCTACATTGGCGATGATTCTTCTATCCGTTATCGACAGCAAGGAGATCAAAGGAACTTTAATTCAGAAAATCGAACAGGCCATGTCACTTAACGGAAGTGCCACCGAGGGCAAGGATGGTACTGATGACAGCCCCGGGTGGGTCACCAGGGGTGTAGACTCTGTAAAAAACGGTTGGAATCGTTTAACGGGGTTGTCCTCGGATGCAAAGGAATCCCTGAAGGTTCAACGGACGATGAATCTGGATATCCAGGGCAACAGCGGTTTTGGCGGGCCAAAAGGTGGGGGCCCGCGAGGCGCAGGCGGCCACGTTGACAACGGCGGCGGTTACAGGGGTGACGGAAGGAATGCGAAAGAGAGCCCATCATTTTTTGAACGATTTACCGGGTGGTTTGATAATAAATGGAACAGCCTTACAAAAAGGTTTAAGGGTGATGGAGGAGGTAGTACAGGCGGCGGAAAACCATCGAATAACGGTAAGGGAAAGAAATCGTTTAAAAGCCCGGAGCTAAAAATTAATGGTAAACAATTTGGGAAAAAGTCAGGTAAACATGCTCAAGATTATGGTTTGGATCCTAAAGTTCCTGAAAATCGCCAATGGATAAAAAATCACATTAAAAATATACATAAATCGCCTAATGAGGTTAGACAAGGCTCTTGGAGAGGTATTGGAAAGAAATTGCCAGATGGTAATAGGGGCTCTGGGGATGCATTATTTTATCGTAAAGGTAATGATGTTGTAGTAACTGATATGCAAGGTAACTTTATAACTCCTTTAAAAGATGGCGCAATAATGAATGCTAGGTTTCGAAATGCAATAAGGGTATTTGGTGATTAATGTTTTCAAAGTAGGGCTGTTGATTAACCAAAAAATAGGCGGTGGAGGAAGTCGTGTACTGCCATAGCGAGACCTGGGAGCGGAAGCGACCTTGGCGAGACTTGTGCCCTGTGGGTGCAAAGTGACCTTTGCACCACAAGCACTACAATCTTAAATTCAAGGTTGCGCCATGGGCACTACAATTTGAAATTAGGGATGCGCCACAAGCACTACAATCCAAGGGAGCTGAAGCTCTAGATGAAGGTAGCCATCCTACCCAGCGGAGAATCTGAAGGGAGGGGCGTTTAGGGGTAACATTCTTCCTTGAAATACTTCCGAAAGGCTTTGCCCCTGCCCCGACGGTCAGATTTGGAGCGGCCAGTCATTACTTCCTTGCTGGATGGCAACGGTCGCGTGGGTGAACACGATCTCCCACCCAAAATATGGCTAATCAATACGCCTGAGATTTTACGAAAGGTGCATACAATGATGGGAAATGACGGATATCTACAATTCGTTCAACAGGAAGCAAAAAAAATAGGCAAAGTTTTTATATTGGATACAGGTGAGGGGAATGATTTTGAAGATCCAGTTACAGGATGGTATATTGAAGACTTAAGCGGATGGTTGATTGATGGTAGTCTAAGGGAGCAGTTTTTAATAGATTTAGAAGAAGGTAAACACTGGGATACATTTGATGAATCATATGTTTTTGTCGAATGGAATATAAAGGACAACAGTGAGATTGAAATAAAGTTTGTGAAGTATCCTTCGTATGAATAAGTGATTTGGTAGGTTTGAGATTGAATGAATTTTAAATCGGCAAGAATGTTATGTAAATACGGTGAAACATTGTCAACTGTGCAAGCGCCTAATGAAATGATATACCAGACCCAAAGCACGATGTGTGACACTGTGACCAACCGCTGCAGACGCTGATGCTCTCCCCGGTGACGGAAGCCACGCCCTCAGAGGCGAGTTAGACGGCGTAAGCGGCGATCTCCGATCCTTTGATGAACCGTTTCAGCGCCTATTTGCAACAGATGCTTATTCAAGGCTTCCTCCTTGGAAATCCCCTCTTCCTGTGCCAGATGCGCCAATTGGTTTTGCACCAGCGGGGTGTCCACCCCTGGACAAGCGTTGTAATTGAGTGTGTTCTTGGACTCGCTTCCGCTGTTCTGAGGAGCCAAAGACGCACCATGAAGCCCCGCTGTCTCACTAATCCAGATAGAATGGAACACACACCGTGAAGAAACAAAAGTTGAAGCTGCAAACCCGAATCATCTTGTTGGTCTTGATTCTGATCGTGATTGTAGTGGCGGAGATGACAAACATCCCGACTCTGTCCATAGGGGTCGGGATGTTTGTTATGGTGACGAGAGGAATTCTATGTCGAATCATTCTAATGATCCAATTATACTGCTTTCACCAGAAATAGGTAACTTACCCTGCGATGGAATTGACCCGGAACCAAGCCATTCATTTTAAAACGGTACTTTCTTCAATTCGGAACTCACAAAAGTTGACAAAGTGATTTGCAACTCCTCCTCGACACCATCAATTAATGAAATTCGCCCATCGGTCATGTTTATAGAATCTTTCAGAATACCTTCAACAAGATACTTCAATCCGGCATCAGCCATCAGTTCAATTTGTGAAAACCATTCAATCAGCTCGTACCTAACCGACGGTGATTGTTCAAAAATCATAGCCCGGAAGGCGGTCATTTGATAAGTGGAGAAAGTATCAATCCGACATAGCTCCACCTTTGGATAATCCATTTCCTGAATTCCTAACTGATGGCCAACGCAAACACAAAAAGTAAAGAACTGATTATGTTCTGTGAATATATTCTTCTTAATCAGATCTTGATAGATAGACAAGTATTCCTTTCGAACCCTGACGCGATAGCCCGATAAGTCTTGTTCCAACTTGCTCACTCCTTCAAAGCAACTGCAGTGTCACAAGAATTCAGTTCCACAATTTTTGTTACACCCGGTTCCACGCTTTCTAAAACATAAAATTTACTCCAGCAGTTACTCTGCATAAAGACTTCCTTTTCTTTGGAGCCAAATTCCCGATCGGTCACAAGTAACACCCATTGAGAACAAACCTTCGGTATGAAGGACAATAAGTTCATCTGGTGAGTGGAAGACAACCGCCCGAAAGGCGTATCCATAAACAAAGGCATCTCCAACATTTCTTTGCCGCCTGCGATTTGTGCCAAGGCGGATATAAAACTAAGAGATAATACCTGACGCTGCCCCTGTGAGATATTGGCCAAGAAGGAATACCCATAACTATTTAAAACCTCTAATGAATAATCTCTTCCCACTTTCACTTCCTTTATATTCAATTTCCCGCTTTCATCTAGCAGGCGTTTTAAATTGGAAGTGGTCATTTTCTCCAACCGAACGATCACTTCCTCCTCATACTTTTTAATCATAGATTCAATAGCCCGCATAGCTTTTGAGACAGCTTCTTGTTTTTGCGCTAACTTTTGGTGAATACCACTTTTTCTTTTCAGCCCATTTAGCTCTAACTCAAGTCGGTTCAGCTTGTTTTCCTTCTCTTGTAATATTTTTTTCTGTTGATCAATTTGCTGTTCCAAAGTCAGTTTCTCCTCAACATATTGACTTCGCTGTTTATGTAGAGACCCCAAATCGGGAAGGTTCATGTTCCGAAGACGTTCACCTAAGTAATCCATATCCTTCTTAACGGACTCCGTCTCCCTCCCCTTTCTTTGCACCTCTTCCAATAAATAATCCAACTCACTTTCCCTATCTTCTAAATACCCTATGAGCTTATTGATTTCGGAGTTCAGTTGATAAAAATAACGTTTTTCAACCTTAGATGAGAGAGTTTTCTCTAAAGATTTTATCCGGTCAAAGGCAGGCGTACCCTTTCGTACTTCAGTACCACATATACAAGTCATTTCTTTGAGAATATCACGGAGAAGTTCAACACTCACCTCGACCCCATCCTGGTGATTGTCTATGAGGATGTCCAAATGTCTATTGACACGAAGAAGAGTATCTTTTGCCAGAAGCAGCTGCAAAATCCCGTTGAAATCACGCAGCCGTCGCAAGGACCCGTGATACTCCACTCTTTTTTCTTTCAAGTTTCTCTCAAGTAATTGATATTGCTTAATCTGCTCCGCGCCCTGCTGATGATTTTCTAACTCTGCTTCAATTTCCTCAATTTTTTCCTCCTTCGTCAGCAACTGATCCATTAATTGTTGAATCATACCACGAGTCTTATTTTGTCTGGCCTCCACTTCGATCTTTTCCTGAAGTTTCTTTCTGTAATCTCCAGTGGAATGTTTTTGCAATTTTTTTGTCAGTTTATCATTTAACATACGGATGATTTTTTGCGCTTTCAAAAGTTGATCAATGTTTAACAAGTTTTTAATCCCATACTCTATTTCTTTTCGCTGATGTTGTGAAACTCTTGTCAATCGCTCGATTCTCTCACCGTCGAAGAAAAAATAGTTCTTGACCCGAGAATCCAAAATCCTGTTGACAAATTGGTCCACTTTTTGTGGATCGGTTTCGGGGAGCCCTTGATTGGAGGACAGAAGCACCTGTTTCGGCTGCTCAGTAATTGTCCCTCCTTCATCTTGAATAGAGAGCATCGACCTTTTTAAAGTATAATCGGCTCCTTCATGTACAAACTCCACCGTCACCGAGCTGGTTACTCCTTTGTTCTCCAACCTCAAATCTTCCTGGAGAGCTTTGGTATTGGCCAAAATGATTTTGGAACCGGCAGGATCCTGATCCAAATGAATATCCCCATAGAGGGCAAACAGAAGGCCGCGATAAATCCCGGTTTTTCCTCGTCCATTTTCCCCCAGGATCACCGTCACCAGTCGATGATCTTGAAATCCAGCAAATTGGATCGTCTGTATGCCGTAGAATTGCCGGAAATGATCAAAAGTCATCTTTTTGATGATCATTCCTTTCCCTCCCTTTCATCTCCACTATACTGATTTATCAATCTCCCGCTCCAATTTTTTTGATAAGGTTTCCACGGAAAGATTTTTTCCGCTTGCTAATTCCACTGCTTTGATAACGATCTCTTGTGTCAAGGATTTTTCATCAGAAATCATCTCTCTTAACTGACCAAGCAAAATGTCATCAGCATTCCGACTCATAATCTAACCCCCTGGGCAATGAACGGATAATCAACTCATCACCTATTTTTTGAAAAGCGGCCTGACCACTTTCCACTTGCTGATCCACTTCCTGTAGCAGTTCCCCGTCAGATGAATATTGATATTCGATCAGCTTTTCGGATAGATCCTTCATCTTGGCCGCTCCATCAAAATCAGATTGAAGTACATATTCAACAAAACCCGTATTGCTTCTGATGTCTTTCCGGTTTTCCTTTTTTGTTACAATATGGCCTCTGGCCCCCAGCAAGAGAAAATCCCCATCCTTTCTTATACAATCTATTAACAAGTCCCGGGTCCAGGGTAATTCAATATCCAAGTCCGGAAGGTCCTCCGGCATTAAACACTTATCGATCGATACAAATGGATGACCAAACACCTCCTCCTCTTCATCCAAAACACTCATAACCTGCCTCCTCAGTTGTTCAGATTTACTATCATTCCACCCCAGTACATCACGGTGTATATATTCTCCATATCTCCCCCGTTTATAGTAGAAAATTTCCTCGGAATAGATGAGCGCATTGTCAAAGGATTGAGGACGCCCGCCCACTTCTTCTGTCAGCCAATGAAGCACCTCTTCACGATCAACCACTGTCTGTTCCGCCAGGATGAACTCCTCAACCAGAGAGACAACCGTCAATGATTCAGATTCCACCCCTTTTCTTGCAATATGGGGGTACCGGATAAATTCAAATTGATTTTTAAAAAGCAATTTTAAAAGGTTATACAGCATATAGCTGGAACGAATCCCTTTAGACAAGCAGTAGGCTTTATTCTCTTTGAACAAACCGTTGATTTGAATGGAAGACAAATCCGTCAGCTTTTCTTTGATCTGATCAGCAATATTTTGAAGAGAATCCTGTTCAATCTCCTCGTAGAATTCAAGTAATCCATACTTGCCGAGATCGACTTGGATAAAGTCTTTAGCAGCATTCAGTGTAAACTGTAGGGTAAACAGCTTCCATCCTTGATTATCACAAAACTCCTGTCTCAACTCATCAAGCGAAACCGCTGTTCCTCTTTCACGAATGTAATCTTTGATCAATTCTTCGTTTCGTATATTAACATAGGAACCCAATTTAACTACTTTAGGAAACTTCGGGAATGAAACGATGTGAGAACAATGTCGTCTGAGAAGTGAATACAAGGCATACTCATTGGGGATATTCCGCTTATTCATTTCCTCTTGATTCCGATTATAAAAAGGATAGATGGAAAAGACTTGGCGACTACTTAACTTCTCTGCCATCTCTTCCGCCAATCCCTGCAGGAAATCAACATCCTCCTGGACAAACATCCGGTGGATGTAGACCCCCCGTCCCCATAGATAGAGGTCCTCCAACTGTTCACGGGTACAGATGGAGGTGAATTCTCTGCCCTTTTTAAACAGTCCTGGAATTAACCGATTCGCTCTTTCAACCAAGAGATTGGCTTCCTTGTAAACTTCTATTCCTTCTTTAAATTCTTTCATCACGATCAAGACCATATTTTTCTTTTTGTACTTTTTCAGGATAAATCGTTGATCTGAAACCTGCTCCAAACGTGGATAAACATAATGACGAATGGAGTCAACAGGTAAATTCCATTCTTCAGCGCATGAATTCATCCATGTTTCAATTTCCTTTTGTGTCCATAAAGAACCTTCCAATTGTCTATCTACTGACTTTACAATTTCTCTCTCCATTTTCAACAGATCCTTCGGACTGCAATTTGTTAGAATCCAACGATCGAAAGCCAAGTGAACACCCTGATGTTCTAACACTTCTAAAATCAAGTAATTTCGAAAAGAGCGTTCCCTAACCCATTTGTTAGAAAGACGACCTTCGTTTTTCTCCAACCGATCCAATATTCCTTTCCACCACTTGCGCCCCAATGCTGCGATTTTGTTTACTGCTTTTTTCACTATCTGACGAATTCTTTCTCGAGTAAGTCCATACTCTTGCCCCAATTCCTCCAAGGTGAAACGTTTGCCCTTTAAATCACTCTCATAGCGCTTACGGAACATTTCTAACGCTCGAGAACTCATATTTAATTCATCACAGATACTGTTATGTGATAACATTTCATCTAATCGACGGGCAAATCGATTAAATTCATAGTGTAGCAACTCTTCCTCATCCATCGATTCAATGATCTTCTGTTCTTCTTCCTCTTCTTTTGCCCGTTCCACTTTGACTTGTAGATATTTAGTGAATTTATCCAACGACTTTTTACCCACTTGTGGAATGTAAGTTAAATCCATCAAATCACTTGGAAGTTGATCATATTGCTTGATCCCATTCGTTTTTAAACTCTCCACCATCCCGGGACAGGTTGGAAAATCGGATACATCCAGTGATTGTTTCCTAAGGTTTGAGGGCAATACCAAACTTATAGAACCAAAATGGAGCTCACCTTCTTTTAACCCATATTCTTGATCCTTGTTTAACTTTTCCGCAAACACATCCTGTAGTAACAAAAAGAATTTTTTTATGCGCCCGGGCCCAACCCCCTTTAATTGTGCCTGGAAAACAGAAAGGTCATTTGGTAGATCGGATACCTTTTGGATCCCCAATTCCCTTTTCATTCCGTTGATCAATGATTGACACCCGGGAAACTTCTGATGGCTCAGTTTCATTCCCAGCTCATCAGGAGGAATAACAAGTTTCTTACCTTCAAAACATACTGTTTTTTGCTCCACCATCCCCTCCTCAGTCATAAGCGAAAAATGCTTTGACAATATGTTCATCGTCTCGTAAAAAGCCTCTTGAGTTACCCACTGAATGGAATCTAAGGGCAAGTGATTCATCTGACTGACCTGATGGATACCAAAACGTTTAAAATTGGATTGTACAGAAATCGGAAGCACCTCTTCCACAGGCCTCTCCAGTGGGTGATCGCTATAGATCCAGCGCAGCGGCTTGTCATGGTGCAAATCAACAATTTGCTGTAACTCTCCTCCAAAATGAACTCCAAAAAACCACAATTGGCTTGTTAAATTATAAAATCCTCTCCGGTTTTGCCGATACCAATCCCGCAGACCTTCCACGGTGATATCGGAAAAGGTTTGGATCCCTGTATAAGCGGAAAACTCTGTAACAGGACTCGATTCAAATCGATGGACAGACCACCCTTGCAAATGCTCCGGAATGATGAGCTGATCAGATTCTCCTTTTGCTTCAGGAATCAATGCGTCTCTTATCTTGGACTCGCCGTTGACTTTTTCCTCAGCTCGGTCTGTCTGAGCCGATTGTCCACTTTTCCCTTCCGATTTCGGAACATTCTTCGATGCCTTTACCAATAGGAACCAACCTGGTCGTCTGCCAGTTGCACGCCCCCCTTTCTTTGAGAAACGAAAATAGATTTGATATTTCTTTAAAGGAAAAAGAATCTTGTTTAACTCCCATCCGCCAATCACCCATAGTGAGCCACCAGCACCCCGTTTATCGATGGGATCCAATCCGTGTTCCTTTAGATATGCGATCAAGTCAAAGGGGCCATCCTTTTCAAGTTCACCTTCGTTCTCCAGATTACCCCGGTCATCAACCATCGTGGTGGAGGGCGCATTCTCCTTAGAAGCTCTTTTGATCAACCATTCTTCCATACTGCTCAGCTTCTCCTCCAGCGTCTGACTGATCACCCGCTCGATCTCTGCTGTATCCACCCCTCTGTCCACCGGGGGATGGCGGTAGGGGGGCGCCTGAAAGTCGGCGCTCCCATACACCTCCATCCACCAAACCGCCAGCTGGTACAAGTAGCGGTGGGCCCTTAGAGATTCCTCCACCGTGCCGTAACCGTTCTGATGGGCGGCTTTGTTTCCTTCCAGCCGGAGCATTTCCATCGCGTCAAAGATCGTTTCCGTGATGAACCCTTCCCGCTTCAAGGCTCGGGTTCGCTCGGCCAGGTTTTCATAGACATCGACGACTCCCTCCTCTTTCAGCAACCAATCCACGATCCCTTCCAGCCATTTGCGGCTTCGGATGAGGGCGGAGGGCGGATCGTCGTAGACCATCCGCTCCACAGCCTCTGCTTCCCTGGCCGCCGCCGGTTGCCATCCGTCCAAAAAGGCGAAAAGAGGTTGTTCCTTCATACTACCGATGCCACTCCCCTCGGTTAAAGTGTTTTCGCTTCGCTGAGACACATCAGATGGGCCTGCTTCATGACGGTTTCGATTGCGTCCTGCTGTTGATCCGGCGGGTATCCGTACTTTTTCAACAAGCGCTTGATGTTGACCCGCATCTTGGCCTGGACGCTCTCGCGCAGGTTCCAGTCGATGCTCATATCATTTTTGATAGCTCGGGTCAGATCCCGCGCAATCTGTTTCAAGATGTCGTCCTCCATCATTTCCTTGGCGGAGCTATTGGTAGCCAGGGCATCATAGAAGGCCACTTCTTCCTTAGACAGGCCTAAGTCTTCCCCCCGACGGTGAGCCTGGTTCATCTGTTTAGCCAACTCGATCATCTCTACGATCACCTGAGTAGTTTCAATCGCCCGGTTCTGGTATTTGACAATCGCTTGCTCCAACAACTCAGAGAATTTTTTAGCCTGAACCATGTTGTCTCGTTGCACCGTTCGGACTTTCCCTTTGAGGAGGCGACGGAGCAATTCGACTGCCAAGTTTTTCTGTTCCAATCCTTTGACCTCTTCCAAAAATTCGTCAGACAGAATCGCGATATTCGGCTTATTCAGTCCAACAGAACCCAACACGTCGACCACACCCTCAGAGATGACGGACTTGGACACCAGCTGGTTGATTTCCGCATCCAACTGGGCGGCCGATTTGCGCCGACTGTCGGCGGGGATCAGCTTAACGATACCGGATTTGATCGCTTTGAAGAGCCCGATCTCCCGGTTGATCCGCTTCGCTTGTTCTGTCGTAGAACAGAGGGCATAGGCTTTAGCCAGTTCCGTCACCCACTGCATAAACTTCTTTTTCTCCTCTTCTTTCAAGCCGAGTACCACATCTACTCCCTGGGTAATGACCCGCATCCGATCCGCCGGGCCACCCGTCAGGAACAGACGATAGTCGAAGCCGTGGAGGAGATCCCGAATCAAGTCGTACTTCTCTAGCAACACCTCCACCGCTTGCTCTGTATCCACCCCAGTAGTGCGACGGTCACTCTCGGTATATTGGGTAAGGGCGGTCTTCAGAGAATCAGCGATCCCGATGTAGTCCACCACCAACCCGCCGGGCTTGTCTTGGAACACCCGGTTCACCCGGGCGATGGCCTGCATCAGGTTGTGGCCCCGCATCGGTTTATCCACATACAGAGTATGCATGCAAGGGGCATCGAAACCGGTTAGCCACATATCGACCACGATCACCATGGCGAGAGGATCCTCTGGGTCCTTCATCCGCTTGGCCAGCATCTCCCGTTGCTTTTTGGTCGTGTGATGAGGGCGCATCTTCTCCTCATCCTCCGCTTTCCCACCGGTGAAGATCACCTTGATCTTCCCGTGCTCCAAGTCGTCGCTGTGCCAGTCCGGCCGCACTTGGATGATAGCATCGTAAAGATCGACAGCGATACGGCGGGACATGGTGACCACCATCCCTTTACCGGAAATGGCTTGCTGCCGCTCCTCAAAGTGATGGACGATGTCTTGGGCCACCTGCCGCACCCGTTTCTCCGAACCGACCAAGGCTTCCAACCGGGACCACTTGGATTTTAGTTTTTCCCGCTCTTCCGCCTCCTGGTACTCGGTGATCTCCTCATACTCATCATCCAGACGGGGTTTCTCCGCATCAGACAGCTCCAATCTGGCGATGCGGCTCTCATAGTAGATCTTCACCGTGGTCCCGTCTTCTACGGCCCGGGTCATATCGTAGATGTCTATGTAGTCACCGAAGACGGCGGGAGTGTTCTTGTCCGCCAGCTCCACCGGAGTGCCGGTAAAGCCGATGTAAGAGGCATTGGGCAAGGCATCCCGCATGTATTTGGCATGGCCGAACTTCACCTGGGCCTGATCCTTCTTTTTCACCACTCGTGCCTTGAAGCCATATTGACTACGATGGGCTTCATCAGCGATGACGACCACATTCCTGCGGTGGGTGATCGCACTCAGGGTCTCCCCTTCCTTATCTGGGGCAAATTTGTGAATGGTGGTAAAGATGATGCCTCCAGACTCCCGATTCAGCAGATCCCGCAAATGCTCCCGATTGTTCGCCTGTTTTGGTTGTTCCCGGAGTAACTGTTGCGAGCGGCTAAAAGTACCGAAGAGCTGATCGTCCAGGTCATTACGGTCGGTGAGGATGACCAGGGTGGGATTGTTCAGCTCCTGCATCAGTTTACCGGCATAGAAGACCATGGACAAACTTTTGCCCGAGCCTTGGGTGTGCCAGATCACCCCGATCTTGCGATCCCCCTCCTCCTCTGTCGCCCGCAGAGTGCTCTCCACTGCCTTGTTGGCGGCGTGGTACTGATGGTACCCTGCCAGGATCTTGGAAGTATGGCGGCCATCGGTCTGGAACAGGAGGAAGTGGCGCAGGAGATCCAACAGCCGGTGCGGGTAGAGCATCCCCTTGATCAGCACTTCCATCTGGGGAATGCTGTCGGGAGCCAGCTCGACGCCGTCCATGGTGCGCCACCACATGTAGCGGTCCTCATCCGCCGTCAGCGTCCCCACCCGGGCGTTGGTCCCGTCGCTGATGACGGAAAAGGCGTGGGTGGTGAACAATTCAGGAACCCAGGATTTGTAGTTTTGGATCTGGTTGTAGGCGTGGGTCAACTTCTTCTCTTCATCGAGAGCGCTTTTCAATTCAAACAGCACCAGGGGCATCCCGTTGACGAAGAGAATCACGTCGGTGCGGACGGGTTTGTGGCCGTATCCCTTCCACACGCGAAACTGGTTGACCGCCAACCAGTTGTTGCGTTCCGGCCGATCATAATCCAACAGCCACACCTTGTCCGTCTTGATACTGCCGTCCTCCCGCCGGAGCTGCACATCCACCCCCTCAGTCAGCATACGGTGGAAGGCCAGGTTGTTCTCCAACAGATCCATCCCTTGGGGAATCTTCACCCTGCGCACCGCTTCCTCGATTCCTTCCGGCGGGATATGAGGGTTGATCCCGGTCAGCGCCTCCCGCAAGCGCTCCTCCAGGATCACCTCCCCATAATCCCCCCGCTCTGGATACTCCCCCTCTGGGGAGATCTCCGGCCCGGAAGCCCTCTCAAACCCCAACTCCTCCAACCAATCCATCACCGCTGGCTCATCCAGCTTCGGTTCCGTCAATTCGTTCATGGGATGCCTCCTCTTCGATGGGTACACGAATCTCTCCGGACATCAGCTTGGGCAACAGGGTATCGCGGAGGGATTGTAGGGTTTGCGTTTCCAGCTGATGACTATATACCTTTTCGACTATTCCTTTTATTATCTCATTGTATTCTTCCTGCACTTTGATCGGCGGGACTATTACCTTGATTTCTTTAAAGGCTTTCTTACTGATTTCTAAAAAAGTACTTCCATTGGCTCGACCCTCAACGTCTTCTTTGTAATACTTAATCCAAAACATTAGGTGATAGTTAGAAAGGTCTTTATCACAAATGATATTAATAAACCCTTGATTTGTACTGATTTCTTTCATTGCGATTGAGCTGTAGCCGATTGTAGCACGACTCGTCATTAGTACTGTACCTATTGGAAGCAACTTAGCTGAACTTTTCTCCAAACCCAACTTGGTTATCTTTCGTGATGTATCAAAGATCACTGAACTGTCCATCGATGTCATATCCGATGGTGTCGCCCATAGGATATTTCCATTCTCCCAGTACTCAGGCACTTTGGTTTTTGGTGTTCCACCTCCGGTAATTGTACAAACTTCACCGATCGTTTTCACCTCCCACCCCTTCGGAATCAACCCCAACTCACTTTCCACGAACTCCCCGTCTCGGAAGGGTTCGTAGTCAACGAACCAGGATTGGAACAGAGCCTGGGCTATGGATTCCAGAGTCTGGTTCATCCGGTTGTTGATCTCGATTTTGTCATCCAAGGCGGAGAGGATGGCAGCGATTTGTTTTTGCTTTAGTTTGCTAGGCCAACTTACACGGATGGGATGAACATGATTCCGGTTTAATGTGGGATTGGCTGATCCTACATTATAACTTTCCAAATGAAGAGTTTTTAAAAAGTAGTATATAAATTTCGGATGGTTTCCTTTGAAATCTTTAACCCACAGGGTGGTATCATGGGGCCAATAGTCCTTATCAATGAAAAAAACAGTACCGAGTGTGCCTTTGCGATCGACAATCACTCCAGGCCCTTCTACTTTAGATTCATTATGTGTCCCTGAAATACCACTGGATGATATAACAGGAAAATTACCAGGCTCCATTTGTTTCTTTGTAATGTCAAAACCACGTTGGAGTGTTAAAACATTGCCCAAGTAAGTCTCTTCCCATCCCTCAACACCCATCCCTCATCACTCCTCCCGTTCCACTCCGGTTCAAAACTCAAAGCCGATCTTTTTCAGATTGCGGCGGATCTCTTCTTCCAGCTGTTGTGACTTAGCGAATTGTTCCGCCAGCTCTCCGGTGAGGCGGGTCATCTTCTCCTCGAAGGGCTCGCCGTCGCCCTGGACTTCTTCGATGCCCACATAGCGACCGGGAGTGAGAATGTAATCATGGGTACGCACTTCCTCCAGGGTGGCTGCTTTGCAGAAGCCCTTCACATCCTTGTACTCTCCGGCTTCTCGTTGTCCTCTCCAAGCGTGATAGGTGTCTGCCACCTGGCGGATGTCTTCCTTGCTGAATTCCTTGTGGATACGGCTCACCATGTGGCCCAGTTTGCGAGCGTCGATAAAGAGGATCTCCCCTCTCGATGACCCTGAGCCGCTTTGTTCTTGGTGAGGAACCAGAGACAGACTGGGATCTGGATGGAATAGAAGAGCTGTCCCGACAGGGTGACGATGGCATCTACCTGATCGTTTTCGATCAAGCCCTTGCGAATCGCGGCCTCGGAGGTTTGATTGGTAGACATGGAGCCACTAGCTAAAACAAAGCCCGCAACACCGCTGGGAGACAATTTGGAGACCATGTGCTGAATGCAAGCATAGTTGGCGTTGCCTACCGGGGGAGTGCCGAACTTCAAACGCTTGTCCTCAGTCAATCGTTCTCTACCCCAGTCGCTGACGTTAAAGGAAGGATTAGCAAAAATGTAATCGGCGCGTAGGTGCTGGTGCAGATCTTCGTGGAAAGTGTCCGCCGGTTTATTCCCCAAGTTGCCGTCGATGCCCCGAATAGCCAGGTTCATCTTGCACAATCGCCAGGTGGTGGGGTTGGACTCTTGACCATAGACGGCCACATCCCCAATCCTCCCCTGATGGGCACGGATGAAAGATTCGCTCTGGACGAACATACCTCCCGACCCGCAGCAGGGGTCATAGATGCGCCCTTTGTAGGGTTCGATCATTTCCACGAGTAGCTTGACCACCGTACGGGGAGTGTAGAACTGGCCGCCGTTTTTCCCTTCGGCGCTGGCAAAGCGACTGAGAAAATACTCATAGACCCGTCCCAGCACATCCTTGGCCTGACTCTCCTTGTCTCCTACTGGAAAAGAGAAAAGAGCGATGATCTCCCCAATGGGTTTTGTCCAGATCGGGAAGCGCATAATCCTTGGGCAACACATTTTTAAGCGAAGGGTTATCCTTTTCGATGGCCACCATGGCATCGTCGATGATGCGGCCGATTTCTGGCTTTTTGGCGTGGTCCCGGATGTTTTTCCAACGAGCCTCCCTGGAAACCCAGAAAATATTGTTGGCTAGATACTCATCCGGGTCTTCCGGATCGGCCATTCATCCTGAGACAACCGCTCATATTCCTCTTCAAAGGCATCAGATATGTATTTTAAGAACAACAATCCCAGGACGACGTGCTTGTACTCGGCGGCGTCCATGTTGTTGCGTAGTTTATCCGCCATTTCCCACAGTTTTTTTCAAAACCCAAATGGGCATCATTGGTGGTGGTCGACATGATGTTCCCCTCTCATTGGTACATTTGCTGTTCAATCGCCGTCCGCTTTCTTTTCCAGCGTTCCTCCGCCTCACGGATTGTCTCCCGGAGGTGCTCCCACTCCTGTCGGTATTCTTCAATCAATCGCTGTTGTTTCTCTGGATCCGGCCAGGGGATCTCCAACTCGCCGATATCCCCTGGATTGATATTCATCACCGTTCCCCCCCGTTGAAAGCTTTTGACCAGGGCAGCTCCGACAGGGCTTTCCAAAAATATTTTGGCCCAGGTGCTATCCATCCCTTCCTTAAAGCGCAGAACAATCATATTGGCGGAGGCGATGACAGTACGGGGCAGCTGATCGATGACGGCAAATTTGTTGACGGTTCCCCGGCAAGTCATGACCAGATCCCCCGGCTCTAGCTCATAGCGACGGACCTTGCGCCGGTCCTCGGCGATCGTATCCAGCCCGTCCCAAAGGACTTCCCCCTCTTCCAGATTGGAGATGTTGAGGACGGCAATCTCTCCGGGGCGAATATCTTTTTTCATAATCGATTTGCCCCGGAAAATCTCCGCCACTTCCTTCAATTTGGTCTTGGGAATATCGGAAGTCTGATAACGGGCTAGTTCATCCTGGTTATCGGCAAGGTAAAGATCAATACGCCAATCCTTTCGATCCGCAAACCGGAGAGGGGAAACCCGCTGCTCCATCTCCGTCGACAAGTTTCCGTCTTTCCATGTCATACGCCCAAGGATTACTTGAGACACTGGTTTTTTGGACATGGTGATCCAATAAGCCCGGATCCCAGTCCAGGGGCGCAGGCTCCCCTCAGGCAAAGCCTCGATTCTTCCTACTTGAAAGGACTTGCTCAGTTCTTGGCGTAGTCTGGCCAATCCCGCACCACCAAAGGTCAATTTGGCTGGTGCAATCAGGTGGAGGGTTCCATTTTCCGTCAGATGACGGAGAAGGTTTTCTACAGCGATTCCTTCTGTTTCATGGGTCCAAAACTGACCCTCGGTCTCGGCAGGGTTCAACCTCCCCCCGAAGTCCGGTACGGAAAAGACCTTATCATATAAAGGAAGCTCCATCGGCTTGTAAATCGATTGAAACCGGATCTGGACATGATCTTCCCTTGCAAAAGCCAATTCCAGCAACTTATGCATGGGCCAGTGCTCTGTCGTCAACGTGATCAAGTCATCCCGATAGCTCTCAACTAAGGATTTCAGTCCGGGTAAAAACTTCTCTGCTTCAGTGATCAGAAGGGAACGGGGGGATGTCGCTTCATCCCGGATGCGTTCCGCAAAGGTGGAGACCAGCATCTCCGGTAGCAACAGCGTGTAACCCTGGTCCCCCCGGATCAATTCTGTGACCGTGTCGATCACATCCAGATCTTTTAACAGATGGTAGCATTGATAGAATAGATCCCGGTCCCCGGGAAAATGGCCCAGCTTTCCTTCCACCTGCTCTTTCATCACTTCAAACAGCCGGTCGGGATCCCTAGATGAACTTGGGGACTCCTGTAGAGCCCGATCCGTCCACCAGACCCGGAGTGCCTCTATTAAATGCGTTTCTGACCTGACCAAGCCCCGTTCATTCATCGTGTTTAAAAAGCGTTGGAGAGGTGGACGCATCCGGTCACCCCCTTCGGAAACCATTTCCAACGCACAAGAATAGTATATGACATCGTTTTTGGTATTTCAATACTAAAAAATAGAGGATACAATATTCCTGCAGAAAGAACGGCTGAAGATCAGAAGAAGAGATTCAAAGGAAGATCAACCGATCTTTCTCTCCATCGGGTATTCCACCTGCCATGGGTGTCATGTCAGGGCTGTTGATGAACCATAAAGTGGATGGTGGGAACGAAACAATCCTTTCGTTCTTCCCATTGTCTTCATCGTAAAATATGGCTTGAGGGGACGGAGATGGGGAGATGGTAGGACGGCTCCGATCTCTTGCAAAGAGCGCAAAGGCTCTCCGCCGCCCCACCATCCCGATCTTATTTCCTTCCTAAAATAGGGCGAATCAACACGCCTGGTGTCATGTGACTCATTGATACTACCGTTTAAGGTCAGAGTCTCCTTTGGTGACTACACTAACTCCATAAAACTTCCACAATCCAGCTATCACTGGATTTTTTCTTTTTACAACCAAAGACCTATTGTTTAGAAAAGTCAAGATAAACTATCATCCAATTAACCAACAATCTTCCAAAATAGGAGGCGGGTTGATTGGATCTTTTACGTTGGCTCTTTCGGGGAATCCGATCCAAAAGAGGTTCCCCCACTGTTGAATATGTGTTTGTGATGGTAGCCGCTACGATGTTGGCAGGAATCGTGGTTGGCATTGTGAAAAGTGAGCCGGTGCAGGCATCCTTACGACAAGTCATTCTTTGCTCTGTTCCCTTCCTTTATGATGAAAACGGGGAACCTTCCTGTAAGGCCGGGAAGTACATGGCCAAAGAAGACCCTAAGCCCGAAAAGCCCGATCCTCCCGAAGATGAGTTCAGCCCTATTCCATTACATACGAAGCCCGAATCCACGCCTCCAGTAAAGCCAGTAAAGAGTGATCCTCCTTGGTATGAATGTGCCCTTAGTTGGGATTGTATCAAGAAAAAAGGGGGAGAGCTCAAAGATCATTACTTGGAGAAAATTCGTGGGGAAGCAATTCAACATTGTGGACAAGATGCTGATTGTATCCGAGACTATTTAATAAAGCGGATCGGCGCAGACACATCTAGTTTCTTAATACCCGGAGTGAGTTCTCTATCCGATAAGTGGAATCATGTATTCGGTGTCGATCCATGGTTTGAGATCGTCAGCTTCGTAGTGGATCACCCCACGTTTTCCCTTGCTACGGTTGCAACCATCATTGCTCTCTTTGTCTCCCCTCCCCTTGGGGGAACGATGTTGGTCAGTGGAGCTATTTCCGGCGGAGTGTCGTGGCTTCAGGGAAACGACTCAGACACCATCCTGCGGGATATGGGGATTGGTGGATTCGCAGGAGTCTTCGGTTATGGGGTGTTCGCCGGGGTAACCCGATATGCAGGGGCTAAATTAGCCCAATCCACACTAAATCCTTTCCTGCAAAAGTGGTTGCCTAAGATCATCGGTGGTGGCAGTGGTGGAGTGGCGGATCAGTCCACCTTTGACTGGCTGAGAGACCGCAAATTGGATTGGAGAAGTGCCACCCTTGCGGGCATGATCGGCCTGCTCATCCCCTATGCTGGAGCGATCATCGATGGGTCCCCTGCTTTGGGCAAATCATTTCAACAAATGATCCCCGGTATCTCCGGCGACGGCACACTAGCCATGCCCTGGGTAAAGAAAAACGGGCAGGAAGCGGCGGATCAATATCAATACATCAGTCCCGAAGATTGGGAGAAGATGACCCCTGAGCAAAAAGCGAAAGTGAATGA
>NZ_JBNPXF010000034.1:0-19336 GCF_050433445.1 Kroppenstedtia sanguinis
TTGGAGCGGCCAGTTTTCACTTCCTTGCCGGATGGCAACGGTCGCGTGGGTGAACACGATCTCCCCACCTAAAATATGGCTAATCAACACGCCTGTCATTTTATATTAACTAACACGACTGCGATGATATATATATCGTATCATTATATCGTGATACAAACATGTTTTAAAGTGATCATAGAAGAAGGGCGTTCCCTTATGCGATAATGGTTCTATAGCCCAGTGGAATTCAACAGCAGTCCACGAGGGGAGGGGAACCGGAATGGATCTGGAATCAGTACACCAAAGATACGCCCGGTGTAGCCGCTGTCCCCTTCATCAGGGGCGGACCCGGATCGTGTTGGGGGAGGGGAATCCCGCTTCTTTGCTGATGTTCGTCGGAGAAGGACCTGGGGCGGATGAAGACCGACAAGGGCGCCCTTTTGTCGGACGGGCGGGGCAGTTGTTGAGTCGGATGCTAGAAGCAGCGCAGATTCCGAGGGAGGAAATCTTTATTACTAATATCGTGAAATGCCGGCCACCTGGGAATCGCACTCCCCAGGAGGAGGAGATGGAGACCTGCATCACCATTCTGCGGGAGCAGTTCGTCGCGATCCGGCCCAAACTGATTGTCACATTGGGATCGGCACCGACCCGTGCCCTGATCGACCCGGCGGCTCGGATCACCCGGGTGCGAGGGCGGTGGGTGGAACGGAAAGGGGTTCGGATGATGCCCACCTTCCACCCGGCGTATCTGCTGCGGAATCCACAAGCAAAAAGGGAGGCCTGGATCGACTTCCAGGCTATCCGGGATGCTTACCGGGAGGTGCGGGCTGCATCCCAGTAAATCGACGAGACCGAGTAGAAGGAGGAGTCAGATTGAAACGGTTGCAACGGACCCTCTCCCATATCGATGGCAAGGGATACAAAGCTTATAAGGAGATTCAGGGAGAGTACCGTTTTCCCCGGTTTACGCTTTGGATCGACTATGTACAGGGAGACCCCTTTGCGGCTCCCACCCGCATCCGGGTACGGATGCCACAAGATGAAGCAGGTTACCCGGAGGAGTGGTTCCGTCTTCCTCATCGCAAAATCGCCTTAGAGGACTGGGTGGCCAGAGTCTGGGCAGAGAAGGTGGGGCGTTACTCCTTCCGCGCCAAGGGGACAGGTAAGAGCGGTCTGATCGATGTGGATCGGCCGGGTCAGGAAATTTTACCCCGTACCGCTGTGGTGGTCACCCAGGATACTGTGGAAGTGCGGGTGACGGTAGGCCTTCCTGCCCAAGGACGCCGGGTGCTGGGAAGAAAGGCGGAGGAGATGCTTTGCCAATACCTCCCCCACTTGGTGGAGGAAGCGATCCCGGTGGAGGCCATCGACAGGGACGGTGTGGAGGAACGGATGCGACTGGTAGACAACCAACAGGCGATCCGATCCTTCCTCAAGGAACAGGGTTGGCTCGCTTTTGTGGCCGACGGTGCAGTGTTGCCCCGGGAGAGCGGGGTGAGTGATCGTCCCTTGACAGGAAAAGAAGTGGTGAGATTTCGTGCTCCCGAATCGATGCGGGCCACAGTGGAGGTTCCCCACGGAACCCCAGTGCAAGGAATGGTCCTCCGGGATGGGATCCATCTGATCGTAGGTGGGGGTTACCATGGAAAGAGCACGCTCCTGAATGCATTGGAACGGGGAGTCTACGATCATATCAGTGGGGATGGCCGGGAGTATGTGATCACCGATGTGGATGCGATCAAGGTGCGGGCCGAAGACGGTCGCCGGGTGGAGAAGGTGAACATCTCCCCTTTTATCAACAATCTTCCCTTCGGTCGGGACACGCTCCAATTCTCCACAAAGGATGCCAGCGGGAGTACTTCTCAGGCGGCTAACATTGTGGAGAGCTTGGAAATGGGTATCTCCTGTCTCTTGATCGACGAGGACACCAGCGCCACCAACTTTATGATCCGGGACGGCCGGATGCAAAAACTGGTGGCCAAGGAAAAAGAACCGATCACCCCGTTTATCGATAAGGTGCGTCAACTTTATGAAGAGAGAGGTATCTCCAGTGTCCTCGTCCTCGGCGGTTCCGGTGACTATTTTGATGTGGCGGATACGGTGATTCTCATGGATGAATACCAACCCTTCGATGTCACTCGTCAGGCAAAGGAAGTAGCCGAAGCTCAAAGCAATGAGCGAGACCGGGAAGGGGGGGAGAGCTTTGGGGAAATCACTCCCCGGATTCCCTTGGCCGCCAGCTTGGATCCAAGGAAAGGGAAGAAGGAGAAGGCGGATGCCAAGGGGCTGCAATCGATTCAGTTTGGCACTGCGTATCTGGACCTCTCCGGAGTAGAGCAATTGGTCGATATCAGTCAGACGCGGGCGATTGCGGAGATTTTACGTCTGTTGGGCAAGCGGGCGGATGGCTCCAAAACTCTGCGGGAGTTGATCGAAGAGATCTCTCAAGAGATGGAAGAGAAGGGCTTGGACTTCCTGTCTCCTTTCCGCGGACAGCATCCCGGAGACTTGGCTCTCCCCCGAAAACACGAGGTGGCAGCGGCTGTCAATCGGTTACGGACATTCAGGGTCAAATCAGGAGGGGGATCGAGATGAAAGAAGTGACGATCTACACAGACGGCGCTTGCTCCGGTAATCCCGGCCCCGGGGGGTGGGGGGCGGTATTGATCCACGGCGAACAGTGCAAGGAGATCACCGGGGGCAGCCGTCAAACCACGAACAATCGGATGGAGTTGACTGCGGCCCTCGAAGCGCTCAAGAATTTAAAACAGCCCTGTCAGGTGAAAATTTGCGCAGACAGCGCCTACCTGGTCAACTGTTTTAAACAGAAGTGGTATATCAACTGGGAGAGACGGGGCTGGGTCAACAGTCGCAACGAACCCGTGGAAAACAAGGACTTGTGGCAGGAGTTGCTCCGTGAAGTGCGAAAACACGAAGTAGAGTTTGTCAAGGTGAAAGGACATAGTGATGTAGAGCTGAACAACCGCTGTGATGAACTGGCCCGGAAGGCCATCCCCAAGGGTTGAACCGGAGAAAATGGGGCATGGATCACTTGTATATTCTATAAAATGACAATAACTATCCGGTGCGAAGATGGGGCAGTGGTTGAATCACCGTGGTATCATAAGAATATGTGGAGGAAGGGGGTGGCGGCATGGACCCTGAACAGATCAAGGAAGAACTGAAGAAAGAGGCGAAGCGACTTCATATCGATAAAATCGGTTTTGCCTCCGCGGAACCCTTCGCCGAACTGAAGGAACGGTTGATTCGACATCGTCAAGCAGGGTATGAGTCGGGTTTTGAAGAGCCGGATCTGGAGAAACGGACCGATCCTCGCAAAAGCTTACCTGAAGCTAAGTCCATCATCGCCATCGCCCTCGCTTATCCCACCCGGATGAAACATCCACCGAAGTCTCGCGCCGGAGCTATGAGAGGAGGATTTTGCCGGGCTTCCTGGGGAGAAGATTACCACCGGGTGTTGAAAGACAAATTGGAAGGACTCCAAGCGAAGTTGTCGGATTTGGTTCCGGGTGCCGATGCCAAGGTGATGGTCGATACAGGAGCGCTCTCTGACCGGGCGGTGGCGGAGCGGGCCGGCATTGGATGGAGTGGGAAGAACACATTTCTCATCACTCCCGAATTTGGCTCCTGGGTCTATCTGGGGGAGATGATCACCGATGTCCAGCTTCCACCGGATCAGCCGATCACCGAAGCTTGTGGAGATTGTACGGCCTGTCTGGATGCCTGTCCCACCGGCGCACTGTCGGAACCGGGGCGGCTCAACTCCCAGGCTTGTCTTTCCTATCTCACCCAGACGAAAGGTTTTTTATCGGAAGAATATCGTAGCTTATTGGGAGGTTCCCTGTACGGTTATGAAACTTGCCAGCTGGTTTGCCCCTATAACCGGGGGAAGAACTTTACCCACCATCCGGAATTCACTCCCGAACCGGACCGAGTGAAGCCGTTGTTAAAGCCCCTGTTGCATATGAGTAACCGGGAATTTCGGGAGCGATTCGGCTCGATGGCGGGTTCCTGGAGGGGTAAAAAACCAATCCAACGAAATGCGATCATCGCCCTGGGGAGATACCGTGATCAGACGGCCGTCCCGGACCTGATCCATCTGTTGGAAACCGACACGCGTCCTGTCATCCGCGGGACGGCGGCTTGGGCACTGGGCCGGATCGGCGGTGCAGAGGCTGAAATGGCGCTTTGCCAGAGCAGAGATCGGGAGAAGGATGAGGAAGTGTTGCAGGAAATCACCAGTGCCTTGCAAGCATGTCACTCGGAAGAAAAGGTGGAACATAGGTACAGGGAGGCATAGGCTATGGTCGCAGGTTCTCGTGTACTCAGCTGGAGTGAAATGGACAGTCCTGTCGGTCCGATCACCCTGGCCTTGTCTAGCAAGGGGGTCTGCCACCTCAATTACATGAGTGGAGAAAAGGCGATTTTTTCCCTGGAACGCTGGGCCAAGGAATGGTTTGGATCGGTCCGACTAGAACGGAATGATAGGGAGCCGGCTGAGGTGATCCAGCAACTGAATGAATATTTTGCCGGGAAGCGCCAACAATTTGATCTTCCTATCGATCTGTACGGAACGGCATTTCAGAAATTGGTGTGGCAACAGCTATTGATGATTCCATACGGAGAAGTCCGCTCCTATAAGGATGTGGCCCAAGCGATGGGTGCTCCCAAAGCGGTTCGTGCCGTGGGCGGTGCCAATAACCGAAATCCCGTCTCCATTTTGGTACCTTGTCATCGGGTGATCGGCTCCAATGGCTCCTTAGTGGGGTATGGAGGCGGTTTGAAGATCAAAGAGTATTTGTTGCGTCTAGAAGGGGCTTTGCCTTCTCAAGCTCAGACGTAGCAACGCGCGTTATGCACTCTTTCATCTGTTATTCGGCTGACAGGCGGTTACCGCCTGTTTTTGTCGATTTGGTGATCTTTTTAGAGTGATGTTGCCGTCAGCGATGTTTTCTCTTAGTCTAAAAGAACTCTTATTTATTCATCCTAATCCAATTCATTTGAACAGAGACACACTTTTGGGGGGAATCATCTTGGCTGATTCAGAAGTCTTTTACTTGCTTGGTGCTGATGAAGGGGTTAAGGCCATACTTCATGATTTTTATGACCGGATGTTTGCCGATGAAGACCTCGCTCCTTATTTTGAAGGAGTCGACCAAGAACAGTTGCGGGACCGGCATATACGCTACTTCATCAATTATATGTTAGGACGCAACGCTCAGGAATATCGGGAACCGATCCTGCGGAAAAGTCATAAGGGATTGGGGCTCACCTTTGAACATTACGAACGGGCGATTATGCATATGAATGCCGCTATGCGTAAAAACAAGGTTTCCTTGGATGCAAGGGTTTATGTGGAAACCTATTTCCGTGCTTCCAAGCCACACATTATCGAAAAATAGTTGATCCTCACAGATTCATTGGCCGGTGCAAAAATGCCCGGCAATTATTTATGTACTGGGGAAAAAACGTTCTCGCCGTGGTATAATCGTTTCCGAGGCGGACGTTTTTTTCTCTGTTTTACGCAATTTTCCCACCCTTGAGACGATAGTTATTCCGGATTTACTCTGGATATAATGATATGTTTTACGGAAGAGAGAAGGTGTCTGATGCGAATCTTTCAGGATTTATGGTGGTTCTTTAAACAAGAGAAAAAGAGTTACATCATAGGTATTTTGCTGCTACTAGCTTGTGCGGTCTTGGAACTCTTCCCTCCTTATGTGGTGCGTCTGGTGGTGGACATGATCGAGGGTGGGAAGTTGGAGGCGTCCTTTCTGCTGAAGTGGATCTCTTTACTGGCAGTTGCAGGGGTATCCATGTATGTGATCCGTTATGCCTGGCGTATTCTCCTGTTCGGGGCTTCTCATCGTTTGGAAAGGCAGTTGCGAGGGGAATTGTACGCTCATTTTTCCCGGATGTCTCCGAGCTTTTTCAACCGTCGGCGGACCGGTGACCTGATGGCCCATGCCACCAATGATGTGCGGGCGGTGGAGGTGACCGCGGGGGATGGCGTGTTGACCCTCGTCGATTCTTTGGTCTTAGGCGGGTTGGTGGTTCTGTCCATGGGTACCTTTATTAGCTGGAAGCTGACGCTGATTGCTTTGTTGCCCATGCCTTTCATGGCTTTGGCGGTCAGTTACTTCGGTCGTCTAGTCCATGAGCGTTTTTTGAAAGCCCAGGCCGCTTTCTCAGATATCAATGACAAGGTTCAAGAGAATATCTCCGGCGTTCGGGTGGTGAAGGCCTTTGGACTGGAAGAGAAGGAGAAGGAATCTTTTCAGCAGATTTCACAGAATGCGGTGGATAAAAATATCGCCGTCGCCCGGATCGATGCCCTGTTTGATCCCACCATCACCATGATCATCGGTGTTTCTTATTTTTTGGCGGTGGCTTTTGGCGCGGTTTTTGTAGTGAATGGGGAGATCTCGATCGGGCAGTTGACCCAGTTTACCATGTACTTGGGACAATTGACCTGGCCGATGCTGGCCTTCGGCTTTCTCACCAATATTATTCAACGGGGAAGGGCTTCCTACGATCGGATCCGCACCCTATTGCAGGAGCCAGCGGAGATCGTGGACAAAGAAGGGGCGGTGACAGAGCCGGCTTCCGGCGACCTTGTTATCCATCTGTCCGGTTTCACTTACCCGGAGGCGGAACAAACTGCTTTGGAGCAGATGGAGGTGAAAGTCCCCTCGGGAGCCACCCTCGGGGTGGTGGGGAAGACAGGGAGCGGCAAAACCACTCTGTTCCGATTATTGCTTCGGGAATTTGAGGCGGAGAAACGTTCGATTTTTATTGGTGGGGTGCCCTTGGAAGATTACACCCTATCCGCTCTTCGGGAGGGGATCGGGTATGTTCCGCAAGATCACTTCCTCTTCTCTGCCACCATTCGGGAAAATATCGCTTTTGGGAAACCGGATGCTTCTACAGAAGAGGTGGAGCAGGCCGCCCGCCTCGCAGGGATTCATGAGGATATTCTCCAGTTTGAATTCGGATATGATACGGTGGTCGGGGAGCGGGGGGTCACCTTGTCCGGGGGACAAAAACAGCGGATTTCCATTGCCAGGGCTTTGCTCCTCCATCCGGAGATTCTGATCCTGGATGACTCCCTCTCAGCCGTCGATGCCAAAACCGAAGGGATGATTCTGGAGTCCCTGCGAGATAAGCGGAGAGGAAAGACCACCTTGATTGCGGCCCACCGCTTGTCGGCGATTGAACACGCTGATGAGATTCTTGTGCTGGAAGAGGGTCAGCTGATGGAACGAGGAACTCACCGGGAGTTGCTGGAGAAGGACGGGTGGTATGCCTGGATGCACAATCAGCAACAACTGGAGTCCCTGATTGAGAAAGGAGGTGGGATCCATGGTGATGCGGCGACTGCTCGGGTATCTCCGACCTCATCGTAAGTCGCTCACCCTAGCACTGATCCTCCTGTTACTGGCCACCGCTGCCGAAGTGGCGGGACCTATATTGATCAAGGTGTTTATCGACGATTATCTGGTTCCCGGAAGGTTCCCGGTCAAACCATTGGTGATCTTAGGCTCCTCCTACCTGATTCTCCACTGCGCTGTCTCTTTGCTACAGTACTTTCATCAGTTCAGCTTTCATAAGATCGCGCAGCGTGTGATCCAACAAATGCGTGTGGATGTGTTTGGTAAGGTGCAACATCTGGGACTCTCTTTCTTTGATCGGTCGCCGGCGGGCGGGCTGATCTCCCGGATCACCAATGACACCGAGGCGGTTAAAGAGCTGTTTGTCAGCGTCCTGGCTTTCTTCGCCCAAGATATCGTTCTGATCTCGGGAGTTTTTGTGGCGATGTTCCTCTTGGATGCCAAGTTGGCGGCTTACAGTCTGGTTCTTTTACCGATATTCTTTGGTTTGATGTATACCTACCATCGGTTGAGCCGTCAGGTGTATCAGAAGATCCGGCAAAAGTTGAGTGAACTGAACGCCAAGCTGAATGAGTCGATACAGGGAATGAATGTGATCCAGGTCTTCCGGCAACAAGAACGGCTACAGAAAGATTTTGCGGAGACCAACCGGGATCATTATCAGTCCAACATAAAAAACGTCCGGCTCAATGGTTTGTTGCTTCGCCCTGCTGTCGACCTGATCTATATTCTGACGGTGATCGCAGTGCTTACCTATTTTGGAATTGGAACCGTAGGTGCGGTCCAGATCGGGGTGCTGTATGCTTTTATCAATCTGCTGAACCGGATGTTTGAACCGGTCAATGAGATGATGCAACAGCTTTCCTTTTTGCAACAATCGATGGTCTCCGCCGCTCGGGTCTTTGAATTGCTGGATGAAAAGGAGACGGCTCCCACCCAAGAGGGACAGGGGCAACCGGAAATCACGCAGGGACGGATCGTCTTTGATGATGTCACCTTTTCCTATGATGGGCGCAACGAAGTATTGAAAAATATCTCTTTTATCGCAGAGCCGGGACAGACTGTGGCGCTGGTGGGTCATACCGGCAGTGGGAAGACTTCCATCGTCAATCTGTTGATGCGTTTTTATCCCTTAGACCAGGGTTCCATCACCATTGATGGTGTTCCTCTGGAGCGGTTTACTGATGAGGAGCTGCGAAAGCGGATGGGTCTGGTGTTGCAGGATCCCTTTCTATTTGTAGGGACGGTGGAGGAGAATATCCGTCTTCACCATCCGGAGACGACGGAGGAAGAGATCCGGGAGGCGACCCGGTTTGTGCAAGCAGAGGGCTTTATCGAAAAATTACCCCAAGGCTATAAAGAATGGGTCGGGGAACGGGGGTCCACTTTTTCCAGCGGGCAACGACAGTTACTCTCCTTTGCTCGAACGATGGCGCTTCAACCAAAAATTCTGGTGCTGGATGAAGCCACTGCCAGTGTGGATACGGAGACAGAGGAGAAGATTCAAGAAGCCCTTTCTCGGATGCGTAAGGGGCGGACTACCATTGCGATTGCGCACCGACTGTCTACAGTTCAAGATGCGGACTTGATCCTGGTTCTTCACCAGGGCGAAATTGTGGAGCGAGGCACTCATCAGGAACTGTTGACGCAAAAAGGGCTCTATCACAAGATGTATCTGTTGCAACAGGGGGTGTCGGAACCGGCATAGCGGAAGGGGGAGTTCCTATGGAAATCCGAGTGTTGACAGCGGAAGACGCAAAGGCGTTTTATGCCCATCGCCTCCAGATGTTGAAAGATCATCCGGGAGCTTTTGCCACTTCATATGAAGAGACTAAAGAAGAGGGGATGGGGCAGATCGTGGAACGCTTGCAGAGCACCGGGGAGAAATTCACCCTGGGTGCCTTTGACGGCGACCGCCTGGTTGGATCGGTGGGCTTTCTTCGTCAACAGCGGAACAAGTTGCGTCACAAAGGCTTCGTGATGAGCATGTATACCCATCCCGATATCCGGCGACAAGGTGTGGGGAAAGCCTTATTGGAAAATCTGCTAGCTCGGGTTCGTAAGCTACCAAGCTTGGAGCAGATTCAATTAGGGGTGGCGGTAGACAATTCCGCTGCTCGTGGCTTGTATGCCTCCCTCGGTTTTGAAGAGTTTGGTAGGGAGCGGGAAGCCTTGAAACTTCCGAATCGGTATGTGGACGAAATTCATATGGTACTGAAATTGAAGCGGTAAAAAAACCGGGCCTCTCTTCCGAAATGGTGGAGGAGGGGCCCGGTTTGTGTATTCTGTGGTGACGCTTTTGCAATGGATCAGCATACCCGGAGGGCGGAGTAACATATGATGGGAAAAGAGATGTGCCTTGAAGGGACGGTGCCTTATGGAAAATCGTTCGTGGAGGCAACCTGTGACCACCTGGTTCCGGGGGCAGAACCAGCTGTGGGTGGAGGGGGAGCCGGACCGCCTCTTCGATTGGATCTTGGACGGGGATGCGGACTGGGTGAAGGAAGAGCGGGATCGCTGGATTCGGATCCGGGAACAGCAGAGGGAACGGGGAATCCGACCTGTCAAAGGAGAGACACGAATCCGGGTGTGTAGAGAAGAAAGGGACAGGGACGGAATCCAAATGCGGGTGATCGTCCATCAACGTCAACTTTATGGCTTGTCAGGACAACTCTACGAACAGGAGGAGATCAACGGGTTTGATCTTCACCTGATCGAGGGCGGGGACGGCTGGGCCATCACTGGTTGCCGTCAGCTGGAGATCGATACCGGTTCGGATCAAGGATGGACCTATTACCACTCCCCGGATCATGGGGAGGTAGCCGGGGCCGGTTACAACCGGATACAGGCAGTCCAGTATGCCGAAACCTGGTGGAATGGATCCAATCCCCGCTATCAAAAGTTTGAAGATAATTGCACGAACTATATTTCCCAATGCATCCATGCCGGAGGGATCCCAATGGCTTACAATTCGCGGCGGGATCAGGGCTGGTGGTATCGGGGAGGCTGGGAAAACTGGAGTTACAGCTGGTCGGTGGCCCATGCGTTACAGGGATATCTATCCAGTGGCGGAACGATGAAGGCTCGTTCCGTGGGCTCACCGCAGGATCTACAACCGGGGGATATCATCTGTTATGACTTTGACGGAAATGGGAGATGGGAACACAATACCATCGTCACCGCCAAGGATGCTTCGGGAATGCCGCTGGTCAACGCCCACACCGTCAACAGCCGCCGAAGATACTGGGATTACCGGGATTCCCACGCCTGGACCCCCCAATGTAAATACCGCTATTACCATCTGGGTGGTTGACCCCTGCAGAAGCTGCGGGGGCTTTTTGAAAAAATGGATCCCAGTTACCTAAAGGGGTAACAGCGTAATGAATGCACTCTGTTTTGCGCAAAATATCTATGCAGACTCAGGCGTGTTGATTAGCCATATTTTGGGTGGGGAGATCGTGTTCACCCACGCGACCGTTGGCCATCCAGCAAGGAAGTAATGACTGGCCGCTCCAAATCTTCCGATCGGGCAGGGGCAAAGCCTTACGGAAGCAACACAGAGAAGAATGTTGCCCCTAAGCGCCCTCTCTCCAGATTCTCCGCTGAGTAGGATGGCAACCTTCATCTAGAGCTTCAGCTCCTTTGGATTGTAGTGCCTATGGTGCTACCTTTATTCCAGGGCTTCAGCCATCGAGATTGTAGTGCCTGTGGCGCAAAGGTCGCTTTGCACCCACAGGGCACAAGTCTCGCCAGAGTCGCTTCCGCTCCCAGGTCTCGCTTTGGCAGCACACGACTCCCTTCCACCGCCCATTTTCTGGTTAATTAACAGCCCTGATGGGCGTTAAAAAAATTGGGGTATTCACAAGATGAGATTTGGAAAGTGATTCATGGGATGCACAGTCTCTACAAGATGGCATAAGAGGAGTGATGGAATTGACCGAAAATAAACGACCGGATCAACAAAGCATGGATGCGGAAAAATTAAGAGCGCAACAGGCAAAAGACCTCCGGTCCCAAACCGCTGGTCAACTGCGCGATGACCATCCATCGCAAAAGACTGAAAAGGATGGATCTGGATCGAATCGTTATTGCGGCGGAACTTGAAATACGCAAGAATCCTGCGCAATGTAAAACTCCTGTTCATAAAGAGACGATTTCCCTGCCTTGGCACCAGGAAATCGTCCGTTTTTTTATCCAGGGATTGGGGTTGTCGAATCACGATCTGTGATGGACCAGGTCTTCGATTCACCTAGGAAGTGAGACGAGCTTACTCCTTTTCTTCCGCCGGTTGGATCACCAGTCCCAGCAGACCGGGGCCAGTGTGGACGACCAGAGCGGGGCTGATGGAGCTGACATACAGTTCGCAGATATTTTCCGATTCCTTCAGCTTTTCTTTTAGCGCCTCCGCCTCTTTTTCCGCTTTGCCCTGGAGGATGGCAATCCGGGATTTGGTGGATTCGATCTGTTTGAGGATGGGGTCCATCAGTTTTTTCATCGACTGTTTTTTGCCACGGGCCAAGTTTTGAGGATAATATTTTCCTTCCTCGTCGAGGGAGATGATGGGTTTTAGGTGGAGGATGGAACCGAGGGAGGCGGCCACTTTTCCGATGCGCCCCCCCTTTTTCAAATATTCCAATGTATCGACGACAAAATATCCTTTAATCCGACTTTTTGCCTTCTCAATTCGGTTCAGGATTTCGGAGTAGTCCCATTTCTCCTTGATGAGTTTGGCGGATTCCAAGACGAGGAATCCGAGAACCCAGGATAAGCCTTTGGAATCGATTACATCAATCTTCATTCCCTTGAACTCTTCGGCCATCAGTCGAAAATTATTATATGTGCCACTTAGACCGGAGGAGAGGGTCACTACGATGCAATGAGTGTATCCCTCTTGTTGCAACTCAATGAAGACTTGTTGGATATCTTCAGGGGATGGCATGGAGGTTTTGGGAATCTCCTCATCCAACCGATCGTAAACTTCCTGCGGTGTGATCTCCACCCGATCCCGATATTCCTGTTCCTGATAGATGATACGCAGGGGAACCACCCGGATCTTCCAGCGTTCCAACAGGTCGACAGGCAAATCGCAGGAACTGTCCGTCACCAGCGCAATCTTCGACATTATACTCCCCCTTGAGACAAGATATTCCCAGTATACGTCCTCTTCTTCCTTGATACAACAAGAAAAAGAGAGGGGTGTCTGCAGAGTTGGGAATTTGATTCGTTTTTCGATACAATAGAAAAGGAACTGATCGGAAAGGGTTGGAAAGCTTATGCCGTTTCACATTTGTCTGGTTGAACCGGAGATTCCCAATAACACCGGCAATATCGCCCGCACCTGTGCAGTGACGGGTACAGTGCTTCACCTGATCCGTCCCCTCGGATTTTCTACTGAGGATAAATATCTGAAACGATCGGGGATGGACTACTGGTATCAGGTGGATGTCCGGTATTATGACTCCTTTGCGGAGTTTGCCGCATCCTTTCCCGAGGGGCGCTTTTTTTGTGCCACCACCAAGGCTCCACGAAGTTATAGTTCTTTCTCTTATCGGGATGGGGATATCTTCGTCTTTGGTAAGGAGTCAAAGGGGCTGCCTCCGGAAATTTTGGAGACCTTTCGCGATACCCAAATCCGGATCCCGATGCAGCCAGTGGTTCGCTCCCACAACCTGGGGAACTCCGCAGCGATCATCCTGTATGAAGCTTTGCGGCAGATGGGTTTTCCCGGATTGGATTGATCAAGAGGAGAGGGTGAGAGGATGCTAAAAGTATTATGTTTCGATTTGGACGGAACCCTGTTGCCGATGGATTCAAAGGTTTTTATCAGATCTTACATGAAAGAATTGGCTCTTTATATGGAAGAGATTTTACCACAGGACAAGCTGGTCCCGCTGATCTGGGATGCCACTGAAACCATGATTGGCGATCCAGACGGCAGTTGTACCAATGAACAGGTGTTTACAGAACGGTTTCTGTCCCAGGCCGGACTGAAAAAAGAGGAGATCTGGCCGATCTTTGATAAGTTTTACAGTGAGCGCTTTCCAAGATTGAAGCAACAGGTTCAACCCTCGCCAAGGTCTAGGAAAGTGCTGGAAACCGCCTTGGATCGTGGCTATCGGGTAGCCGTCGCCACCAACCCCGTTTTTCCTGGGGTAGCGATCCGGGAGCGAATGCGCTGGGCCCAAGTGGAGGATCTGGTGGAATGGGTGTCGGTCTATGAAGAGACTCATTTTTGCAAACCGAATCCCGATTATTATCGGGAAGTGGCAGCAGCCATGGGAGTCTCACCTGAAGAGTGTGCTATGATCGGCAATGATGTTCAGGAGGATTTGGTGGCAGGGACGATCGGCATGAAGACGTATCTGGTCACCGATTGTCTGATCGATCGCGGAGAGCCTACTTATCAGCCGGACCAAAAAGGTACGATGGAGGAATTACTGACGGAGATTCAGGAAGGGAAGGGAATCTTCGCCTCCTGATTCGAAAATAAAGATCCCCCTGTCCACCAGGACAGGGGGATTTGATCATGGATTCAGTTTTTCACAGTGCCCATTTTAAAGGCACGAACTTTATATACACTTAACCAATCCGTAATCTCTTTGTCCTTATTGTCATTGGAGTGGTAAGTGGCATAGATTCTGTTGTTTTTAATTTTGGTGACGACGACGCTGTGGTCGATACTGCCGTCTCCTTCAAAGTCCACACTGAGGATGTCGCCCGCTTTCAATTGGGAGATGTCCTCCGCGTTTTGGGCTTTACGGACTTCATCCATGTGTTTATAGAAGCTGTGCGCCACGGCCCAAGACAAGCCCGGCTGTTTGTCATCGTAGAACCAGTAGTCGTACCAATCGTATCGTCCCTTTTTCTCTTTGATGCCGCCAGTTTTGATCACCTGGGAGACGAAGTTGGTGCAGTCATACCAGCAGGCATCACAGTTGCCATTGACCCGACTGTAGTATCCATACTCTTTATTATTACGTTGGTTCCACCACTTGTAGGCGTAATCCACTGCTTTTTTTCGATCGTAGCCGTTCTTTTCTGTTTCCAATTGGTTTTGTTCATCTTTGGGCTGTTCCGCCGGAGGTTGTTCTTCATCAGGCTCCTCTCCGGGTTGTTCTGCGGGAGGTTGTTCCTCATCGGGTTCCTCTCCAGGCTGTTCCACTGGGGGCTGTTCCTGATCTGGGTTGTCACCTGGCTGTTCTGGATCGGGTCTGTCGCCAGGTTGTTCCGGATCGGGTTGATCCCCGGGTTGTTTCTCTGGTTGTTCTTTATCAGGTTTGTCCCCGGGCTGTTTCTCCGGTTGTTCTTTGTCAGGTTTGTCCCCGGGTTGTTTTTCGGGAAGTTGTTCTTTGTCAGGTTGATCCCCAGGCTGCTTCTCTGGTTGTTCCTTTTCGGGTTGTTCTTTTTCCGGTTTTTCAATTCCTTTGTCCGACTGAGGTTTCAGAACGTGACCCGGATTTTTGATCGGTTGAAGGTTGATCAGTTCCATCCGTTCATCTTTGGTAAGACCTTTGCTTTTCCCCTTCTCCGTCAATTCACGGATCCGTTGGTTGTTCAATTTATTTTCGTATTTGCCCACGTCTGTGACAAACTGGGTGATCTCCTGTCTCTGTTGTGGAGTCAATTGGTCCAGATTGGTCGCAGCAGCTTTAACCTCATCTCGAAACTTTTTGTCATCCAAGTTGGGCTTGGCAGATGAATTCCCGGAATTTTTCTTCACTATGTAGACGGCTTTTTGGTTCTTTTGCACGATCTCTTCCTTGGAATCGGTGATCTCGTCGTAATAGGAAATATGGTCCACCAATTCCTGATCGGGCATATCTGCCATCTTTTCCATATCGGGGCCGTCATCCGCGGCGACTTGGGTGGATTGGGTGTTGGAGGGCTTGTCTGCCGTTGGTTTCTTGTCCGATTCAAAGGCACCGGCGTAAGCTAGGGAGCCGACTACAAGGGCTGTTGCCGTGATGCCGGAGATCCAGACGACCTTCGCTTTGGAGCCCCGTTTGCGATTCTTTCGCTTTTCGTCCAAGATGTTTCCCCCTTTTTCGAAGTTTGGAAATATATCATCACGTAAAATCTTGTCAGGCTCGTAATCATCATAGATTTCATCAGGAACGGGGTCAATAGACTTTTAAGACTATAATCTTTCCTTTGTCTGTACTTTTATGGATAAAATTAACTGAATTAGCGGGGGGATGAGCCTCTTTCAGTCTCCAGGGTGATATGCTCCAAGAACCTGGTGCCGGATGGGGACCCTGCTGATTTCATGGAGTCATGGGAAATAGGTTGAAACATTGTCCCTTTCTCCGCATACATATATATCACTACCCCCCTACAGGAAATTTCACTTAAATCAATAGTTTTCAAGAGCGGAGGAAGCCAGGTGTTGATTAGCCATATTTAAGGCAGGAAATCAAGTCGGGATGGTGGGAGGGTGAAGAGCCTTTGCACCCATAGGGCACAAGTCTCGCCAGGGTCGCTTTCCGCTCCCGGGTCTCGCTATGCGTTCTTTGCATGAGATCGTAGCCGTCCCACCATCTCCGTCCCCTCAAGCGATATTTTACGATGGAGGCAATGGGAAGAACGAAAGGGTCATTTCGTTTCCATCATCCACTTTATGGTTCATCAACAGCCCTGGGAGGGAGCATCTTCCGCCGGGGGACTTTGAAGATGTACATGGATCATCGGTCTTTTTCGAATCAGCGAACGGGAACGGGGAGGAGACTTATGGACATCCTGAAACGCATCGCAGAGCAGCGGCAAAGAGAAGAGAAACTGTCATGGGAAGGGACGTTCGCGGAGTATTTGGAGATGGTTCGACAACGCCCGGAGCTGGCCCAAACCTCCCACTCCAGGGTTTATCGTATGATTGCAGATGCGGGAGTGGAGAAGGATGAGAACGGAAACAAAAATTACATGTTCTTCAGCCAGGAGCTCTTCGGTCTGGATCGGGCCATTGAACGTTTGGTGGAAGAATATTTCCATTCGGCGGCACGGCGGCTGGATGTGCGCAAGCGAATCTTACTCTTGATGGGACCGGTATCCGGAGGGAAATCCACGATTGTCACCCTGTTGAAACGAGGACTGGAGCAGTATTCCCGTACCGATGCCGGAGCGGTTTATGGCATCAAGGGTTGTCCGATGCAGGAAGAGCCGCTCCATCTCATCCCTGTGTCGATGCGTCCGGGGGTAGAGGAAGAACTGGGCGTTCGGATTGAAGGCAATCCGTGTCCTTATTGTCGCCTGCGTTTGAAGGAGGAATATGGCGGGCGAATCGAAGATGTGCCGGTGGAACGGGTGATTCTGTCAGAGGATGAACGGGTGGGGATTGGCACTTTCAGCCCTTCCGATCCCAAATCCCAGGATATCGCTGACCTGACGGGAAGTATTGACTTTGCTACCATCACCGAGTATGGATCGGAGTCCGACCCCAGGGCCTATCGCTTTGACGGGGAGCTGAATAAAGCGAACCGGGGACTGATGGAGTTTCAGGAGATGCTGAAGTGCGACGAGAAATTTCTGTGGAATCTGCTTTCCCTCACTCAAGAAGGGAATTTCAAGGCGGGTCGGTTCGCCCTGATATCTGCGGATCAGCTGATCATTGCTCACACAAACGAAGCGGAATATCGATCCTTCGTCTCCAATCCGAAGAATGAAGCCCTGCAATCCCGGATCATTGTGATGCCGATTCCTTACAATCTGCAAGTGTCGGAAGAGGAGAAGATCTATTACAAGCTGATCCGCCAGAGCGATCTCGAACACGTGCATATCGCTCCCCATGCTCTACATGCCGCGGCCATTTTCAGTATCCTGACCCGGTTGAAGGAGTCCAAAAAACAGGGGATGGACCTGGTCAAAAAGATGCGTCTGTATGATGGGAAGTCGGTGGATGGATATAAGGAGGCCGATCTGGAGGAACTGCAAAATGAGCACTTGAACGAGGGGATGTCCGGGATTGATCCACGCTATGTGATCAACCGCATCTCCAGTGCCCTCATCCGCACTGACTCTGACTGCATGAATGCCTTGGACATCCTGCGGGCAATCAAGGAGGGATTGGATCAACATCCTTCCATTACTAAGGAAGAACGGGAGCGTTATCTGAATTTTATATCTATTGCAAGGAAAGAATATGATGAACTCGCTAAGAAAGAAGTGCAGAAGGCTTTTGTCTATTCATATGAAGAATCGGCCAAAACCCTGATGGATAACTACCTGGATAATGTGGAGGCTTTCTGTAACTGGACCAAGCTCAAGGATCCTCTGACCGGCGAGGAGCTGGAACCCGATGAGAAACTGATGCGCTCTATCGAAGAGCAAATCGGGATTTCTGAAAATGCGAAGAAGGCTTTTCGGGAGGAGATTTTGATCCGCATCTCCGCCTACGCCCGCAAAGGGAAAAAATTTGACTATAACAGCCATGATCGGCTCAGAGAAGCGATTCAGAAAAAATTGTTTGCCGATCTGAAGGATGTGGTGAAGATCACCACTTCCACGAAAACTCCCGATGAGAATCAATTGAAGAAGGTCAATGAGGTGACTGCCACCCTGATCGACGAGTATGGATATTGTCCCACCTGTGCCAACGACTTGCTCAAATATGTGGGCAGCCTGTTGAACCGCTGATCCCCGGCGACTTGCAAGCAATGGGAGGTGAACCGATGTCAGACCCCAATTTTATCGTTTCCAGGGAGGACTGGTCACTGCACCGCAAGGGCTACCAGGATCAGATGCGCCATCAGGAAAAAGTGAAGGACGCCATCCAAAGAAATCTATCAGACTTGGTCAGTGAGGAGAGCATCATCCTTTCCGACGGAAAAAAATTAGTGAAAATCCCGATCCGATCCATGGAAGAGTACCGTTTTCGCTACAATTACAATAAAGGGAAGCATGTCGGTCAGGGAGATGGCAAATCCCAGGTGGGAGATATACTGGGACGGGAACCCGCCCAAGCCGGACCCGGCAAAGGCAGTAAAGCGGGGGATGCTCCAGGACAGGACGTGTACGAAACGGAAATCTCGGTGGAAGAGTTGGAAGAGATTCTATTTGCGGAGATGGAGTTGCCGCGGCTGCAACAGAAAGACGAGGATGAGATCCAGGTAGAGGAGATCCAGTTCAACGATATCCGCAAAAAAGGGTTGATGGGCAATATTGATAAGAAACGAACCCTGTTGGAAGCGCTGAAACGGAACGCGATCAAAGGGAAACGCAGCTTTGGTGGGATCTCGGAAGACGACTTGCGATTTAAAACCTGGGAAGAGGTGGTCCTCCCTCATTCCCAGGCTGTCGTCCTGGCCATGATGGATACGAGCGGCTCCATGGGCATTTTTGAGAAATACATTGCTCGCAGTTTCTTCTTCTGGATGACCCGTTTCCTTCGCACTAAATACGAAAAGGTGGAAATCGTCTTTATTGCTCACCATACCGAAGCCAAAGAAGTATCCGAAGAGCAATTTTTCAACAAAGGAGAGTCTGGTGGTACCATCTGCTCCTCCGCTTATCGCAAAGCCCTTGAGATCATCGATGATCGCTATCCACCCAGCCGCTATAACATCTATCCCTTCCACTTCTCCGACGGCGACAATCTCAGCTCAGACAACGACCGCTGTCTCCAACTGGTGGATGAACTGATGAAGCGCTCTAATCTGTTCGGTTATGGTGAAGTCAACCAATACAATCGTCACAGCACCTTAATGACCGCCTACCGCCACATCCAAGACCCGAAATTCATGCACTATGTGATCCGAGAGAAAGGGCAAGTCTACGACGCCTTGAAGCATTTTTTGGGAAGAAAGGGGAGGAAGTCGTGGGGTGAACAGATGAAAATGAATACACCGGGCTTGATGGTATTATCCCCATACGGTAGACAGTGAAAAAAGTCCATCTGGTAAGATGGACAAAAGCACTGAACTGCCGGAGGGGATTTTCTTATGGCGAAA
>NZ_JBNPXF010000035.1:0-18010 GCF_050433445.1 Kroppenstedtia sanguinis
TTAAATTGTAGTAGTGCCTGTGGTGCTTCCTTAGTCTAGAGCTTCAGCTCTTTTAAATTGTAGTAGTGCCTGTGGTGCTTCCTTAGTCTAGAGCTTCAGCTCTTTTAAATTGTAGTAGTGCCTGTGGTGCTTCCTTAGTCTAGAGCTCCAGCTCTTTTAAATTGTAGTGCCCGTGGCGCAAAGGTCACTTTGGTAGTACACGACTCCCTCCACCGCCCATTTTTTGGTTAATCAATAGCCCTGGCTGTTGTTCATTTCTCTTCCCACACTTTGAGAAACAGGTAAGGATTGATCGTCTCCCGTTTGGGGGAGAAGGTGCTTTCCCGGACATAGATGCCCAAGTGCAGATGGGGGGCAAACTGGCCTGTCGTTCCTTCAGGGCCGTATCCGCTGTCCCCGACGTATCCGATCACCTGCCCCTTCTTCACCTGGGACCCGGTTTCGATCCCATCAGCATACTTGGATAGGTGGGCATAGTAGAATGAGATCTGGGGATGGTCTGTATCCAGAATGGTGAGGCGCCAGCCCCCTAACTGGTTCCACCCTTTCGAGACGACCCGTCCGTCACCGACGGAATGGATCGGAGTTCCTTTCTTAGCCATGAGATCAGTTCCCTCATGAGGCCGTTCTCCACCGTAACTGCGGCTGGCTCCCCAAGTGTCTCCATAGCTGATCTCGGCGTTCTCCGCAAAGGGGAACTGATAAGATTCCCCTAGAGGGGCGGCAGCCCAATCGTAGGAGGTTGCCAACTGCAAAATTTGCTCCGCTTTTTTCTCCGACATCTCCTTTCGGATCACTTCCCGAATCTGATATTCACTGGGTCGGTCCGTTTCCGTTGCTCGCCGGATCTTTTTCACCCGTTGCTGAAGGGTGTTTCGGTTCACCCCCTGGTACTCCCTTTCCACCTCATCCCAAGCGGCGAGGTAAGGCCAAGGGATGCCCGAAGATTGACTGACCTCTAGATATTCCGGAGCCAGTTTCACCGGAACCTTGATCTCGGGAATCGGAATCGTCTGGGTCTGATCGTAGACCAGAAGCGCACCCGCCACCAGAGCGATCAGCAGGAGCACGCGGAAGAACCACTTCATCCTCTTCCTCCTGTTCAGGGAAATATTTTATAACAGGGCTGTTGATTACCCATAGGAACGAATCGATCCTTTCGCTTTTCCCATTGCCCCCCATCGTAAAAATCGCTTGGGGGGACGGGGATGGTGGAAGGGCTACGATCTCTTGCTAAGAGCGCAAAGGTTCTTCGCCTTCCCACCATCCCGACCTTAGTTCTTACCTAAAATATGGCGAATCAACACGCCTGATATGATGATCGATCATCCCACAGGGATCATGCTGAGGGAGACTCGTTCTCGTTCCGTATCCACTTGAAGCACCCAGACATCCACCACATCACCGACTCCGACGAGATCCATCGGATGCTGGACAAAGCGATCGCTCATTTTGGAGATATGGACCAAGCCGTCATTTTTGAGACCGATATCCACAAAGGCGCCAAAATCAACGACATTGCGAACGGTTCCCTTTAACTGCATCCCTTCCTTCAGGTCCTCCAATTGCAATACGTCGGAGCGCAGTACAGGAGCCGGTAGCTCTTCCCGTGGATCCCGGCCGGGACGATGCAGGGCATCGAGGATATCTCGCAGAGTGGGGACACCACAACCCAAGACTTCGGCCATGTTCTCCACATTTACCTGTCGCAGTGCTTCTTTTAAATCCGAGGTTCCAATCGCCTCGGGAGTGCTTCCCAACTCCTGGAGCAGGGACTCCACCACCGGGTAAGACTCGGGGTGAATCGGTGTCTTATCCAGAGGGTTGTCCCCATCCGTCACTCGCAAAAAACCGATACACTGTTCATAGGTTTTGGCCCCTAGACGAGGCACTTTTTTCAGCTGGTTTCGGTCCGTGTACCGTCCTTCTTCTTCCCTTTTTTTGATGATGTTCTTGGCCACGGTGGTGTTGACACCGGAAACATATTGCAACAGGGAGACCGAAGCTGTGTTGACATCGACACCGACATGGTTGACCGCTGACTCTACCACAGTGGACAGGCTTTCTACCAATCGCTTCTGGGACACATCGTGCTGATACTGTCCTACACCCACCGCCTTGGGTTCAATTTTCACCAGTTCCGCGAGGGGGTCCTGTAGGCGGCGGGCGATGGAGATGGCACTCCGCTGGGCTACATCCAGATCCGGGAACTCCTCCCGGGCCAGTTTAGAAGCGGAATAGACGCTGGCCCCCGCCTCATTGACGATGATGTAGTAAACCTGCCGCTCCCAGCGCCGAATCAATTCTGCAATAAAGGATTCCGTCTCTCTGGAGGCGGTTCCGTTGCCAATAGCGATAATATCGATATCGTATTGTTCCACCAGCCGGGATACCACCTCACCGGCCTCTTTCACTTTGTTCTGAGATAGAGTGGGAAAGATGACGCCTACATGATGCATCTTTCCCGTTTCGTCCACCACCGCCAACTTGCAACCCGTACGATACGCCGGATCCACCCCGAGCACCTTTTTCCCTCGGATCGGGGGTTGCAACAACAGGTTCCGCAGATTTTCAGAAAAAATATGGATCGCTTGCTCTTCCGCCTCTTCCGTCATCGTCGAACGGATCTCCCGCTCGATGGAAGGAGCGATCAACCGTTTGTAAGCATCTTCCGCCGTTTCTGTCAAATACCGATGAGGATGTTTCGACAGATGACGTTCCAGGTGGTCCAGCACCCGCTCTGCCCCTTCCACCTCCAAGCGGACTTTAAGAATCCCTTCTCGTTCCCCTCGATTTACAGCCAGCACGCGGTGAGAAGGCATTTTGCGGACCGGTTCCTTGTAGTCGTAGTACATTTCATATACGGAGCGCTCATCGGCCGTTTTGGCCTCCGTGACCAATTCACCCCGCTTCCAATGAAAGTCCCGGACCCATCTGCGAATCTCAGGATCATCAGCCAATTCTTCCGCCAGGATGTCCATCGCACCCTGCAAAGCCTCCTGCACCGTGCCCACTTCTTTCTCCGGGTCGATGAAAGAACTCGCTTTCTCCTCCGCCTCTGTCTCACTTGGGATCTGTCGCAGAAACTCCGCCAGTGGGGCCAGCCCTCGCTCCCGTGCCTGTGAGGCCCGGGTTTTCCGCTTGGGGCGATAGGGACGGTAAAGATCTTCTACGGTCTGCAATTTCACGGCAGATTCGATCTTTTTTCGTAACTCGTCAGTCAGCTTGCCTTGTTCATCGATCAGCCGGATCACTTCTTCTTTCTTTTGCTCCAGCTGGATCAGGTATTTGTTTCTTTCTTCAATCCCGCGAAGTTGTTCTTCATCCAGTTCTCCCGTCATCTCTTTCCGGTAACGGGCGATAAACGGAATCGTATTTCCCTCTTCCATCAAATGTACGGCCGTTTCCACTCGGGCCGTCTCCAGACTGAGTTCGTCGGCAATCGCTTGGAATCGTTCTTTTTCTTCCATACCTGCCTCCGTTTTTGGATAAGGTTTTGCTTACCTATTCTACCCCTTTGCCTGTAACGGGGCAATTTACCTCACATCCGTGCATCGAGATTCGGGTTGAGGTAAAGTGATAGAAAAGGGGATATCACAACCCGACAACGAACAGGAGGATCCATCACATGAGTTCGATCCAGCAGCAGATCATCGCAGACTTACACGTGAAGCCCGTCATTGATCCCGACGAGGAAGTCAGGATGCGAGTAGAGTTCATCAAAGAGTACGTGAAAGCCACCTCCACGAGGGGACTGGTGCTCGGAATCTCCGGTGGGCAGGATTCCACCTTGGCGGGCAGACTGGCCCAACTGGCAATGGAGCAATTGCGAAAGGAGAGCGGAAAAGAGTTTCGGTTCATCGCCTTGCGCCTTCCCTATGGGATGCAAAAGGACGAAGCCGATGCGCAACAGGCAATGCGATTTATTCAACCTGACGAGACTTTCACTTTCAATATCCAAAGCGCTGTGGACGGGTCCGTCCAAGCCTACCAGGATGCTACCGGCCAGTCTCTCCCTGACTTTGTCAAGGGCAATGTCAAAGCTCGGGAGCGGATGATCGCCCAGTACCAGATCGCGGGAGCTCGCAACCTCCTGGTGGTGGGAACCGACCACGCTGCTGAAGCGGTCACCGGTTTTTTCACCAAGTACGGGGATGGAGGCTGTGATCTGGTCCCCCTATACGGACTGAACAAACGGCAGGGAAAACAGCTGTTGAAACATCTGGGAGCCGCCTCTTCCCTCTACATGAAGGCTCCGACGGCAGACCTTTTGGATGAACAGCCGGGACGCTCCGATGAAGAAGAGTTGGGGATCACCTATGAGCAAATCGATGACTACCTGGAGGGAAAAGAGGTAGAAGCAGACGTAGTGGCACGCATCCAACAAAAATATCTCTCTTCCCGTCACAAGCGCACCACCCCCACCTCCCCCTTCGATCATTGGTGGAAAACGAAATAAAGAGGGAGCGGCCTGCAGCCGTTTCCCTCTTTTTTCGTGGAATCAGTTCACATGAATGTAATTGCTGACTGAACCTGCAGGGATAGTCCGTTTAGAGAAAGCATAGCGTTGATAGTTGTATTCCTCGATGGTGATGGTGGAACCGTTGACTGCAGTCACGTAGGCGACATGACCAAATGTACCGCTCGCCCCGGAAGCACCAGCGTTAAACTGGGCGACTGCTCCAACTGCAGGCTGATTGTTCACACGCATCCCGATGCGGCGGGCATTGTTGGCCCAGTTGGTCGCATTTCCAAAATGACCTCCGCGCATATGGTTGGTAAAGTGGTAACCCCTTTGATTGATTCGCCAAGCGACAAAGGACGTGCATTGCCGGTTGTAGAAGCCCCAGGGATCCACTCCTGCCACACTAGCATATTTATAGGGGTACAGGGAGGCATCCACCAGGGTCAGCGAATCAATCTGAGCTTTGAGATTGCTTTCTTTAGAGCCGAGAGACGCCAGTTCCTTTTTGGTTTTTTCAATCTCCACTTGGATCTTGTCGTAGATCTTGCGGGCATCCTTCGCCTCTTCCTTCTGTTCCTTCGCCAAGGTGGCTTGTTTCTTCTTCAACTCTTCGTGTTTCAAGCGAATATTGTTATACTTGTCGAAAAGCTCCCGATCCCGGATCAGAATCATCCGAAGCACTTCAAACCGTTGCAAAAATTCACCGAAGCTCCCGGCTTCAAACAGCGCTCGCATCGACCCCATTTCTCCATTTTCATACATCAAGCGGACACGACCTTTGAATCGCTCCTCGTAGAGTTTCAGTTTTTCGGAGTTCTTTTTTGTCTCTTTCTCCGCCTTTTGTATTTTCTTATTGGTGTCGGCGATCTTTTTCTCCAAGTTTTCTACTTTCTCTCTGTGAGGCTTGATCTTGTCCATCAGTTTGTCGATGGTTTCTTGGGCCTCTTTCTTTTGTTCCTTTACGTTTTCCAGTTCCTCTTTTTTGGAACCCACATTGTCTTCAGCATAGACTCCCGCTGGAATCACTCCGGTGATCAAGACCGTAGAGGCTACGCCGACCAACAATATACGCTTTATAGAGATAACCATCACCTCACCCGTCAAACGTTTCCTCTTGAAATAACGAAAGGACAGACCCTTCGGTTTCCCATCCCCGACAAAATTATACTTTCGGAGTATACATCCGATACTTCTCGTCTGTTTAGCAGACAGCCTTGTTTACGATCTTAACAATCCCTTCTCTTCCTGTCACGAAAAACTAAAGAAAAGGGAGTTGAACCCCGTCGTTTTCCGGGATATCTTTATATGGAGAAGCAAGAAAGGAGTAGATTCTATGAATCCCAGCTCTCGCTCCCGTGCCGCCAAAGGATGGGTGCAACAGGTGGAAGGAGAATCCGCACGTCGAGTCCGCGATACCGTGACTGCAGAAGAGCCGATGGAAATCCGCTTGGTCTTCCCGCAGATCGCTGAACCGGTGCCCATCTCTGTTACCATGCGAACACCGGGGAATGATTTTGATCTGGCCAGCGGATTTTTGGTCACCGAAGGCATCTTGGATTCAAAAGATTCCATCCAATCTATCACTTACTGCAGGGATCCCGAGACCGATGGAGCGCAGCGATACAATATCGTGAACGTCAATCTGAGACCCGGGATCTCCGTCGAGTTGGAACGTCTAAGAAGAAACTTTTACACCAGCTCCAGTTGCGGAGTATGCGGAAAAGCCTCCCTGGAAGCGATAGAGGTCCGTGGCGTCAAACCTGTCCAGGGAGACTTCACCTTACCCGCCTCGCTCATCCCTCAGTTGGGAGAGACGCTTCGCCGTGAACAGGAAATCTTCGAAAAAACCGGCGGTCTTCATGCAGCAGGTTGGTTCGACCCCACGGGTCATCTCATCGCCCTCAGGGAGGATGTGGGCCGCCACAACGCGGTGGATAAGTTGATCGGTCACTTGTTTCTCAATCAGGGACTTCCTTTGACGGAAGGAATCCTGATGGTGAGTGGACGTACCAGCTTTGAAATCATGCAAAAGGCGGCGGTAGCCGGTATTCCCGTCGTCACCGCCGTCTCTGCTCCATCCAGCCTCGCCGTAGATGTGGCGAAGCAATTTGGGATCACCTTGATCGGGTTTGCCAGGGGAGAACGATTTAATATTTACACCGGAGGTAAACGGATCCGGGTCGGGGAATAGCCACTCCCATCCATAAAAAAACCGAGGTCTCAAACCATCGGCTTTTAAAAAAGAATCAAATGATTTCACTGGGTGCAACACGGATCGCTTCCCTCAGCTTCCCCAAGGCCCGGCGTTGCAAACGAGAAACATGCATTTGGGAGATTCCCAATTCATTCGCAGCTTGCTTCTGGCTCAGATTTTCAAAAAACGTCATCTGGATAATCGATTGCTCCCGGTCCGTCAACACCTGAAAAGCCTTTTTCAGGAGCAGTTGTTGGTCCACCTGCTCAAACCCGGCATCCCGGTTGCCCACGAGGTCGAGTAAGGTAATCTTGCTTCCTTCATTATTCGCTTCGATAGGACTGTCCACAGAGACGGCATTATAACTGCGGCCCATCTCCATCGTCTCCAATACCTCCTCGGCAGTAACATCGAGGTATTGGGAGATCTCATCCACCGAAGGGGACCTTTGATACTGGACCGTTAACTCCTCTGCAGCCTTCTTGATGCGCGGACCCAGTTCTTTAATGCGGCGAGGTACATGGACACTCCAGGTCTTGTCGCGAATATGGCGTTTGATCTCCCCCACGATGGTGGGTACAGCAAAGCTTTCAAAGCTTTTTCCGAAGTCCGGATCATACCGTTTCAACGCAGCCAGCAATCCGATCATCCCAACCTGAACCAAGTCTTCAAAGGACTCCGCTCCCTTTGTGAACTTAGAGGCCAAGGTTTCCACCAAGGGGGTGAATCGATCCACCAATACTTCCTGGATCCCTTCATCCGCCTCCTCTTGATAGCGGCGAATCAGGTCAGGAGTTTGTTCATCCATGGGATTCTGTCTTTGCGGGCGAGTTGACATCTCGATCCACCTCGTCCCTGTGAATAAACTTGGTAAGGGTGACCACGACGCCTTTTCCGACCTGGACGTCCACATGATCCATCAAGGTTTCCATCAAATGAAGACCCAGTCCTCGCTCCCGCATCGAGGTAAAGGGAAGGTGATTCTCAATCGGGCCGGATTTCTTTTTCACAGCTTCAATATCAAAGCTGTTCCCTTCATCCTTTACTCTGATTTCCAGTCGATCTCCAAAGATGCAGAACGTCACCTTGACGCACCCCTGGCATTCCAATTCTTTGTACGCATGGTCCACCGCATTGGTACAGGCCTCTGCTACAGCCAGTTTGATATCTTCAATATCGTCATAATGGAAACCCAGACGATTGGCAATCCCAGAGACAGTTAATCGGACCACCCCCACGTACTGTGCTTCGGCGGGAATGGTCAGTACGATATCCTTGGTCTGATTCATTCCAATCCGCTCCTCCTAAGCACCATTTTCTTCAATATCCATCACTTCAGTCAAGCCGGTGATACGAAACAGACGTTTCAGACGGGGACTCATCCCGGTAAGAACTAGCCGACCCTGCCTGGCGCGAAGCTGTTTATAAGCACCGATCAGCACGCCCAGAGCGGTACTGTCCATATACTCTACCTGTGACAGGTCCAGACGCACTTCACCTATCTTCTGGCACAGCGGCATCAATCTCTCACGAAGCTGTGGTGCAGTATATGCATCCACCTCACCTGAGACAATCAAAGTGATGATTTGCTCTGATTGTCTTTTTTCCTGGATTGATACATCCATCGCAAATTCCCTCCATCTAAAAGCCACATCTGAGGAGGTGAGAAGGGTGGAAAATGGGAAGAAAACTTAAAGTAACCGACATTACTGATCGCACCGGTCCCTTCCCTCGCCCATCCTGCCCCGCCTCTGATCCCTCCCCTCCACTTTACCCCGTCAGTCGGTTTTAAAACCTGACTTCAACCATCCGGTCAGGATTTCGGCCCAAGCCAGGTTTGGTTTAACTACCACTTACATAAAAAAGATGCGGTCCTGCCCGAGACCGCGACAACCACGTCGGAGACACTTCGCTCGTGATCTTACTGGGGCCATACACGACTCTCTCCGTTCCTGCTTCGGGGTTAATCAACCCCCTTGGGTCTGCGCAGTAACAGGATCGTCTGGTCATCTTTTAGTTGGTAATTGACCATTTCATACAGATCCTGCTGAATCGACTCCACCGCCTCTTGCGCTGGCAGGTGCAGATGGGATCGGATCAGTTCCTTGAGAGGTTCCCGACCGAGAAATTCTCCGTCGATCCGTGTCTCCGTCACTCCATCGGAAAAAAGGATCACGGTATCCCCTGGAGCTAGGTCCAGCCCGTACTCCTCATAGTCAATCCCCTCGGTGACACCTAGGACCAATCCCCCGGTATTTAAATCCTCAAAGTCTTCCTCTCGGTCTCTGTACAAAAACCCCGGTTCATGTCCGGCGGTGGCATACTGAAAATGATGGCGGTTGGTATCGTACACTCCATAGACCATCGTGATAAACATACTGGGATCCACATTTCTCTCCACCACAATGTTCAGACGACGCAGGATCTCCGACGGACCCGAAGAGTTGTCCATCTGATCCATGGCATATTTGATCATGGACATACAAAGGGCGGCGGGAATCCCCTTTCCGATAATATCCGAAAGTGCCACTCCGATAGATCCTCCGCCATGGTTGACAAAATTATAATAATCCCCGCTCATCCGTTGTGCCGGAACACTGACCACGCCCACGTCCAGATCTGGAGTGTCCGGGGGGGCATCAGGAAGAAGGGTTTGTTGCATCCCGACAGCGATCTCGATCTCATACTCCAGCTCCCGCTGGCGATGGAGAAGATTCTCATGTTCCCGGAGGGCGGCTCCGTATCCGATCATCATTTCAATCAAAGGATTAAATGAGTGCTGGACTTCTTCCGGCAGATGCGGCAAATGTTCTTTGACTACCTCCGCGTGCATACTGACGATTTCCTCCGGCGGGATTTTCTGCTCTATCATCCACTTACTCATCTGCTGAGCCTCATACAACTGATCTTCCTGCCGGTCCGATAAATAAGAGTTGAGTAGCTGCCGATAACGCTCAATCATTTCATCGTTCATGGTAGCCTTCCTCCATATGGAAACCACATTTGGGAGGTGAGAGATGAGAAATGAGCGGCGCAAAAAAATGCAACCCGATCACTAACCTCCCCTCTCTCATCCGAAGCGTCCACCCCTTCATTATACAACTGCACATACAAAAAAGGAGATGCCAGTTCGCACCTCCCGGTCACCTGCTGTCGGGTCAAAAATCGATCAAACCCAGACTGATATTAAGTGCCTCATTCACCCGCATCATCATCTCTTCATCCAGATGGGTGATCTTATCCGTAAGTCGTTGTTTATCTATGGTTCTGATTTGTTCCAAGAGAATGACTGAATCCCGGTCAAACCCATAATTCCTGGAATCGATTTCCACATGAGTGGGGAGTTTCGCCTTCTGGATTTGGGCAGTAATCGCGGCGACGATCACAGTGGGGCTGAACCGGTTCCCAATGTTGTTTTGTATCACCAGAACAGGTCGAACCCCACCTTGTTCAGATCCGACCACTGGAGAGAGATCGGCAAAATAGACATCGCCACGTTTGACAATCAAAGGAATTACACCCCACTAACCAGACGAATCGTTGTACCATCTGCCTCTTCTTCCGCTTCAAAGGACTCCGACGCGATATTCAGATTGATCTTGGCCATCTCCATGTAACCCTGTTGCATCATTTCGCGAATCAATCGCTTTTTCCGTTCATAAAGATATAGCTTCATGGCTTGGCGAACAAATTCACTCCGATTGGAGTTTTCCTTCTCCACCATCCCATCCACTTCCTGAAGCAATTGCTGAGGTAAGCTAATCATGATTCTCTTTGTCTCTGACAACGTACGCACCCCCAACAAATCATCACCGTTGGCGATTTATCTAATCAATACTACCATTATGATAAACCTGATGCAAAAATATACTTGAGCTCACGCCGCCTCCATCCCGGATCTCCGCCGATCAGGACTTTTGGACGGTTTAGGGGACAATATTAATTTATTCGCTCTCCATCCCAAAATTCCTTCCTCAAGGGGATTCTTTTCCCTCTGGCGGAAGCAAGGGAGCGATCCCAAGGGGGTTGTTCACATGTACGACCTGGCCCGATTGAAGATAGAGCCTGGGGATTCGGTGGCCCAGCATACAGGTGATTTCATAGGAGATGGTTCCGAGGAGATTCGCCACCTCGTCCACATGGATCTCTTCGTTTCCCTGCTTTCCATAAAGAACCACCTCATCCCCCACCTTCACCGGCATCGCCGATGTGACATCCAACATCGTCTGGTCCATGCAGACCCTTCCGATCACGGGCACCCTCTGCCCCTGAACCAAAGCCATCCCCCGATTGGAAAGCTGACGACTGTATCCGTCAGCGTAACCGATGGGAATCGTGGCGATCCATTGATCCCCGTTGACCCTGGCCGTCTTCCCGTAGCTGATGCCCATCCCGGCGGGAGGACGCTTGAGATGGATGATCCGGGTCTTCAGCGTCAAGGCGGGATCAAGAGAAACCTCCATCCGGTTCACCTGTGTCGAAGGATAGTAGCCATACATGCTGATCCCCAACCGGATCATGCCATGGGACCATTCCGGCAGGTCGATGGCGGCAGCACTGTTGGCACAGTGGATCAAGGGGATTCGGATTCCCCTCGCCTGTAACTGTTGGAGTACCCGCAAAAAACGACCATGCTGCTCCATGGCGTAACTCTTGTCTATCTCATCAGCAGTCGCGAAATGAGTAAATATTCCCTCCACCGTCAATCGAGAATCTCGAACCCACCGTTCGGCAAAGGAGACGGCGGCATCTTCCCACAGGCCGATCCGGCCCATTCCAGTGTCCACTTTGATATGAAGCCGGGCCTGATAACCCGTGTGGGCTGCCACTTGGGCAATCTTCTCCATTCCCACCTCATTGAAGACCGTCAGGGAGATCCCAGCTTGGAGGGCTGGTTCGATTCCCCGCTCGGGGATCTCTCCAAACACCAAAATCGGGGCCGTAATCCCCGCTGCCCGCAACTCCAAAGCCTCGTCCAAAAAAGCGACAGCCAAGTCAGTGGCTCCGGCAGCCAAAGCTGCTTGGGAGACCGGAACGGAACCATGACCATACCCATCCGCTTTGACTGCCGCCATCAGCCGGCAACCACCAGGTAGACGACGACGAAATTGACTCACATTATGGGCGATCGCGTCCAGATCGATGAGGGCCACCGTATCGCGAAAATATCGATTACTCTTTTCCATCGGACTTGTTCCTAGATCGATACAGTTTTAATTGCACATTCAGAGTTTCCAAAAAAGGATCGCTGACCAGAATTGGGGTCTCCTTGCCATGGATTTCATAGAGATAGGGAAGATTATAACTAGGCTTCACTTGAGAAAGGGAGACTTCTTTCCATTTCCCCTTCATCTGCATCACCAACCGGTCCGAATATAAAATATATCTGGGCTGGAAGATCGCTCGGTACAAGGCGGGCAAGCCGGCCATGACGATCATCGCCCACAGGAGGAGGGCGATGACAAAGGGAGCCGATCTCAGCTCAAAGAAGGGCAACATCGCCAACAGGCCGACCAGAAACACTCCAACCTCCCCCAGACGCAAGCCCCGGCTCTTCCGGTAAAGCAGTACAGTGAAACGGGTAGACTCGTCGCGGATCGCTTCCTCGTCCATCTCGTTCTCCTTTTCCTTCAAAGCGATTTATCACGAATATCATACAATAGGGTGGACTCGGATTGCAAAACTTCTAAAGAGTGCTTCCGAAGGGGATGGACAAACTCGCAACCATTTTCATCTTCTCTTTCATCCTATCATTCGACTCCGACTTTTCAAGAATAACCTAGGGTCCATCTGGTGTTAGATTTTCCCTCTTCCACAAAAAAACAACCGCCACCGAGGGTGGCGGGCGAGTCACTTATCCTTCTGTTCAAAAACGGAGCGAGCGATTTGTGCCATCTGGGATTCTGTCAGTTCCCCCAGGAGTTCAAAATCTACACCCTCATAGGTCCAAGAGAGATGTCTCTTTCCGTCCATGTCCAGAAAAACTCCCATCGTTTCTCCCAAGTCGAGAGGCTTCCCGTAAGCCTGCAGGCTGGCATCCACTGCCTCTGGCCGCTTTTGCGTCAAGGTGAAAGGTTTTTTGCCTTTGTAACGCATAATCACCCGCTTTCCCTCTGGGGTCTCCACCGTGGTTTCATCCGCCAGCCGGCACCCTTCCGGGATCCAAGCGGGAGCGACCGCATTCACCTCTTTTTCCTTTCCTTTTTTCTCTTTCTTAGCCAGAGTGGGGACAGTTCTGCCAGCATAGCCGGTCATATTCCGTTCCATGTCAAAGGCATTCTTGTCAAAGGAAGCCCCTTCATCAAATTTATCAAAGGTGATCTCCACCAATACCTGATCCTCTTCATTGAGCACTTCCACTTTTTTCGGATGATAGTCCCGATCCATCCGGATGCGTTGTCGGTTCATCGATTTGTTCTGACTGTAATTGGCCTGGACATCAAACTGGTATTCCTTTTCATTGCTGGTGATTTTGCGGGAAGAATCATCGACAATGCTTTTCAGCAACGATTGATACAGATATACCTGACCACCCCCGTTCTCCGGCCAATCACTCTGAAAACGGAAACTCTTCTCCAGATGGGGAGTCAAGACAAAGACGCCTTCGTCATTCCTGAGGAGAATCTGGGTAACATCTTTTTTGGTGTTTTTAAGGGAAACACGATAAAAATGAGGCTTTTTGTACCAGACCTCCACATCATATTTCTGAGGAGCGGTCCCGGAATGAATCACCATCTGGCCATGGCTTTTGTATCCTTCCATCTTGTCCGTCATCTTGGACAGATCCTTCACGATTTGATCTGGGCTTTTCTCACCACAGCCGCTGAGGGCAGCTGCGACCACCATGACGACGACGATTACCCACGCGGTCCGACGCATTTCATCATCCCTTTCCCTGTGGGAGCGGGGGCCGCCCGGTTCCCAAGAGATGTGTCGGTCGGGCACGGGCACGATCAATGAATCTGATGGATAGCTCTCCCGAGATGATGGATCACATCGGAAGCGAGGACGGAGTGAGCCGAAGCGACTGTGGCCAACCGGCCCGCCGAACTATGGAGGTAAACTCCCAGGGAAACTGCACTCTCTACTGGAATCCCCCGGGCCAACCCTCCTCCCAGAATTCCTGTGAGCACATCCCCGGACCCGGCTTTGGCTAGGGCGGGAGACGATTCGGGGTGAATCACTTGCTGGCCGTCAGGAAAAGCGATCACAGTAAAGGTCCCCTTCAACACCGTTGTCACCCCATATCTTTCCGCCACATCCACTGCCACCTGATGCCGGGAAGACTCCACTTCCTCCACAGAGATTCCCAACAGACGGGCCATCTCTCCAGGATGGGGGGTCAACACCGTTGGTCCCTGTCGTTGTTCCAGAAACGACAGGTCACCAGAGAGAATATTGAGTCCATCAGCATCCAGCACCACTGGGACAGATACTTCCCGGAGCAATCTTTCTAGCCAAGTCTTCTCCCTTGTAAATCGGCCCAGACCGGGACCGACGGCAACGGCGGTGAATCGAGGCGCCCTCTCTTCCCAATCTGGGGGAAATGCCCCGGAAAAACCACCTTCCGGTCCATCGGGCCAACCCCAGATCAAGGGCTCCGTCACTTTGGCAGCCAGGGGCCCCACCTGCCCATGGGGGACACCCAAAGTCGTCATCCCGACTCCGAATCGAAGGGCGGCCATTCCGGAGAGGGCGGCAGCCCCCAGCATGCCCTGGGACCCACCCAGTACCAAGAGGTGACCATGGGACCCTTTATGACTCCAGGGAGATCGGGGAGATAGATGTTTCTCCCACAGAGACGGCTGGTTGAGCTGGGCCCGGGGTGGATTCTCTGTCACTACCGCTGGAGGAATTCCGATGTCGACCACTTTCAGCTCCCCCCGATATTCAGCGGCAGGACGCAGGTAATGACACCACTTCGCAGCAGCAAAGGTGACCGTCAGATCCGCTCGGATCGCCTCTCCGAGCACGGCCCCCGTGTCAGTATCCACCCCACTCGGGATGTCTACAGCGAGCACAAACCCTTGACAAGTCCGATTGACTTGGTGGATCAAGGTCCGAACAGGCTCCCGCAACTCTCCCCGCACACCAGTCCCCAGCAGTGCATCCACCACCACATCGGCGGTGCCGATCCACTTCTCCGACTCATTTTTACCTACGATAGGAATTCCCATCTGCCGGCAAACCCCGTAAAAAGTCTGCGTCTCCGGAGACATCTTCTCCACCTGTCCCAGATGGCCAATCGAAACCTCCCAGCCGGCAGCAGCCAAGTGTCGGGCGATAACAAAGCCGTCCCCACCGTTATTGCCCGAACCGGCCAAAACCACAGCCTTCTTCGCTTCCGGAAAGCGTTCCAGCAATGCGCGGGCAGCCTCTCGACCCGCATTTTCCATCAGAACCATCCCCGGCAAACCCATCCTGTCGATGGTGCACCGGTCCAGATCGCGCATCTCCTGTGCAGTGCAGAGATACAAATAACTCCCCTCCCAACCGCGTTATAACTATATGACCGGACCTGTCCGGATATGCAGACAAGGATGACAGGCGATCCGGGACTATCCGCCTTCCACAACCACAAAGGCGAGGGCATGCTCCTCACTGTGAGTGATGGAAAGATGGATGGTAACATCTTGCTCCCATCCGAACCCCTTCAACACTTCAGGAGCCATCCGCACCCAAGGTTTTCCCTTGACGTCATTAAAAATTTCGATCTCCCGAAAGCTGAGCTGTCCTCCAATTCCGGTTCCTGTCGCTTTGGCTACCGCCTCTTTGGCGGCAAAACGACCGGCGAGCCATTCCCCCCGACGTTGATTTGAGTCCGGCAACCACGCCAGCTCTTCTTTGGAAAGAATCCGCTCAGCCAATCGCCTAAGTCCCACACGGCGAATCCGGGAAATCTCAGCCAAATCCGTACCGATTCCCAGGATCATTCTCTGTTCCCCCCTGTCTTTATTTTACATCCCACCTGAAGGTGAGGGAGGCCACTGTGAAGGAAACCACTAGCCAGGCCGTCAGCACGATCGCCGGAGTCGCCGTCTGAGCCAAGGTGGCCCCCTCATTCATTACCGCCCGGAGAGCATCAGTTAGATAACCGATGGGGATCGCTTTCACGATCGGTTGCAAAATCCCTGGCAGATCCCGTACGGGAAAGAAAATACCACCGACAAAGATCATCGGAAATGAGATCATACCTGCAATCGGGCCTGCACTTTCCGGAGTTCGGGTCAGACTGGCAATGATAAAGCCGATGGACATAAAGGTGAGTGTCCCCAACAGCAAGAACATGAGGAGCAACAACCAAGACCCGTAGACATGGACTCCGTAGACCATATAAGCCACCAGGATCACTAGCACCGCCTGCAGACTGTTCAACATCACTCGGGCCGTAATCTGGGCGGCGATAAAGGTGGAGCTTTTCAATGGAGTCCCCTGCATCCGGCGCAAGATCCCCCGCTCCCGCCAGGAAGCGATAGTACCCGCCACTCCATTTAGATTATTGCTCAAGATCATCACAGACAAAATTCCTGGAACCAAAAAGTCGATATAATCCAAGGGTTGCGTCTGAATGTTGACTACTTTCATCCCCACGGAAGGCTGATAGTTTACCGCCTCCTGGTTGAGTCGATCTACCGCATCCCGGACCACCGTCGCCCCCATTTGGGAAACCGTCGGATTGCTCGAATCCAGATAGAGAGAAACCAACGTGGAAGCATCTTTGGCTCCTTTGTCTCCGTCTTCGGCGGAACGCAGGCGTTCCCCCAAACCCTTTTTCAACACAACCAAGGCTTGGGCTTCTCCCTTTTTCACTTGGGACAACCCTTCAGAGCGAGTGGTGTTTACCGTCGTAAAAGTTTTAGTTAAGGACTTCACCAGGGTCCGGGAGGCAGTCGTATCGTCTTCATCTGCCACAGCCACCGTCAACTGAAACTGATCTGTTCCCTTTCCCATAAAGGTACCCAGGGCCAGGATAATCAAGATAGGAAGAACTAATGACCAGATAATGGTGTTCTTATTCCGTAGAAAGAGCAGCAATTGCGCCCACGTCAATCGCCAATAGGCTTTCATCGGTCAGCCAGCCTCTTTCCCGTATGTTCCAAAAAGACATCTTCCAAGGTGGCCGTCCGTGTCCGGAGCCCTTTTAGTGTCAGCCCCGTCTCACCTGCCAAGGGAATCAACTCTGCCAGGGTTCCCCGCAGATTATCCGTCGGCAGCAGAGTGAGCCCATCACCGGTGTGCTTCACATCCTTCACTCCGCTCAATCCACGCAGGGAGGCTTCTGGAACCCCCTCCTCCGTCACGAACTCCACCATACTCTCTGAAGCCAATTCCCGGATCAAACCCGCCGGAGTATCCAGCGCGATCACCCGGCCGGAATCCATAATCGCCACCCGATCACACAGTTGTTCCGCTTCTTCCATATAGTGAGTGGATAGAAAAATCGTCCGTCCCTCCCCTTTTAAGCGGAAAATAATTTCCCACAAATCACGACGGGCCTGGGGGTCCAATCCAGTCGTGGGTTCGTCCAGGAAGATCACCCGCGGATCGTGAACCACCGCCAGTGCAATCGCCAGTCGCTGCCGCTGACCGCCGGAGAGGTGTTTCACTAGGGTTTTTTCTTTCTCTACTAGATCGAAATCCTTCAACAACTCCCCCACCCCTCGCATGTTCCGATAAAAGCTGCCATAAAGGAGAATGCTCTCCCGGGTGGTCAGGTGGTCAAACAGAGCCGTGGACTGAAGTTGGATCCCGATCAGCTCTTTGACCTCCTTCGGTTTGCGAAGGGCATCCACCCCAAACAGATGGATCTGTCCGGCATCCGGTTTCCTCAAGCCCTCCATGATCTCCATAGTGGTGGTTTTCCCTGCACCGTTTGGTCCCAACAGACCGAACACCTCTCCCTCCGCCACTTCAAATCCCACGGCGTCCACTACCCGTTTGCCGCCATAGCTCTTCACTAGCTTGTCTACCCGTATCATGAGACCCTCCACTTATCCCTTCAAAATACCGGAAAAAAGTACCGATTTCATTCAGTATAGCACAACCCAAATCCGTCTCCCCAGGAGAGGAAAAGAGGTTGACAGCCAGGCGGCTGATTAGCCATATTTCAGATGAGGAGCCCGTGTTCTACCACGCGACTCTGCCATCCTAACAAGGAAGGGAAGACGATCCGCTCCGAATCTGACCATCGGGCAGGGGCAAAGCCGGGGCCCTTCTCCAGATTCTCCACTGGGTAGGATGGCCTCCTTGATTTCAGATTGTAGTGCCTATGGTACTTCCTTAATTTAGGGCTTCAGCCCTTTTGGATTGTAGTGCCTATGGTACTTCCTTAATTTAGGGCTTCAGCCCTT
>NZ_JBNPXF010000036.1:0-17605 GCF_050433445.1 Kroppenstedtia sanguinis
CCCCTGGATCCGCAAACGATGATGGGCGCGCAAGCCTCACGGGATCAGTTTGAGAAGATCATGAGCTACCTGGATATCGGGAAGCAGGAAGGGGCTCGGGTTTTGATCGGCGGGGAGGCTTACCGAAACGAATCCTATCCTGATGGTTTTTATGTGAAACCGACCATTTTTGAAGGAAACAACCGGATGCGCATCTTCCAGGAAGAGATCTTCGGACCAGTGGTATCTGTTACCACATTTAAGGATGAGCAAGAGTTGCTGGAGATCGCCAACGATACCCTGTACGGATTGGGTTCGGGACTCTGGACGAGAGATGTCCATCAGGCCTATCAGATCGCCCGCAAGATCGAAGCGGGTCGGGTCTGGATCAACTGTTATCATCAGTATCCAGCCCATGCGGCCTTCGGGGGATATAAACAATCGGGGATCGGGCGGGAGAATCACAAGATGATGCTGGAACATTACCAGCAGACGAAGAACCTGCTGATTTCCTATGATCAAAATCCGACAGGATTATTCTGAGCCGATGGAAGAGAAAAAAGCGATGGAGCGACTCCCCCGAGTTCTTGTCACCGAGGCAGCGGCACAAGTGATCGATCGGCTGCGGGAAGAGCATGGGGATCTGATGTTTCACCAGAGCGGAGGTTGTTGTGACGGATCGGCGCCGATGTGCTTCCGAAAAGGGGAGTTCCGGACAGGGATGAGTGATGTGCGTTTGGGAGAGGTTCACGGGTGTGACTTTTATATGTCCCGCTCCCAATTTGAATACTGGAAACATACCCAACTGACCGTGGATATCACAGAAGGACGGGGGGCCTCCTTCTCTTTGGAGATTCCCCTGGGGCTTCGTTTCCTGATCCGATCCCGTCCTTATACTGAGGAGGAACAGGAGCAACTGGCGCCGGTGGAAGAAGGATGAACGGTCAAAGAACGGGTCGACCAGCGGCCCGTTCTTTGTCATGGATGGTTTACAAACCGAAGATGCGTCGTAGATAGGGGTTGAGGAAGCGTCCGTCGGGATCCAGCTGATGCCGGATGTGTTGGAAGTCATGCCAGTGGGGATAAAGTTTGCTAAGTTCATCGGCTCCCAAGTGGTGCATCTTTCCCCAATGGGGGCGTCCTTCATGACGGAGGAAGATGTGTTCCATCGCTTGGAAGTATTCTTTGTAGGCCATCCCTTTGTACATATGGACGGCGACGAAGGCGGAGTCTCGACCGTAAGCGGGGCTGAGCCAGATGTCATCCCCTTTGACAAATCGGATTTCGATGGGGAAATGAACCTGGAACTGGTTTTCCTCCAGCGCTTGTTTCATCTCTTCGATCACTGCTGGCAGGGATGCAAAGGGAACGCTGTATTCCATCTCGTTAAATCGGACATGACGGGGGGTGGCAAAGAGGGATTGGCTGTTGCCGGTCTCTTCAAATTGAGGAACGCCCCAAGCGGAGATGCGGCTGACCGTCTGGCTGAAACGAGGGAAGATCCGGGCTCCCTCCGACAGGCACCAAAAGGCGCCGTTTTCCAGGACCCACTTGTTGAAGGAGCTCCACCATCCTTTGCGGGTGGGAGGAGCATCAGTCTTGTTCATAAACTTGGCCTGGACGGAGTCAGTATAGGGAAACCAGAAAAACTCAAAGTGCCGGTGATTCGATGGATACTCCTCCAACCGATTGACCACTTCAGCCAGTGGCAGTCGCTTGCTCTGAAAATGGAGGCGATACAAGGGTTCCACTCGCAAGCGAACTTGGCTGATGATCCCTAGACTCCCGATAGATACCCGGGCCGCTTGGTACAGGTTCGGATCTTGCTTTGCAGAGCATTCCCGGATCTGACCGTCGGCAGTGACCAGGGTGAGGGCCTCAACCTGCTGGGAGAGGTTTCCTAATCCCAGACCCGTACCATGGGTGCCGGTGCTGATAGCGCCGGCGATAGACTGGACATCGATATCTCCCAGGTTTTCCGGTGACCAGCCTTGTTGGAGGAGAGAGGCGCCCAGGGCTTTTAGCTTGGTTCCACCCAAGACAGACACTTGTTGTTGTTCAGAGTTCACGGTTTGCACACCCTGCATCCGGTCCAGGGAGACGAGGAGGGAATCTGTTTCTACCAGTGGGGTGAAGGAATGGCCAGAGCCGATCACCCGGATGGTGGTGCCCTTTTCCTGGGCCCGGTGGATGAGAGAGACTACCTCCTCTTCTGTGGTGGGGAAGGCGGCTTCCCGAGGGGTGAAGCGGACGGATCCGGACCAGTTGGTGCGAGTCTGGGGTTTGTTGTCCACGGCGGAGTTCATAGGAAACAGGCCCCCATTCCTCGGTATGTCGGATAGCGATCGATAGCTTCACCAGCGGAAATGATCCACAATTCGTTGAAATGCTCGCACAATTCTCCTGCCTTGGCATGGCGAAAAAAGACCGGATCTCCCAGAGAGAGACCGCCTTCTTTCAAGCGAAGGGGGGTCTGTACTTCACCAGCTCCTTCAAGGGAGGTTAATCGGGCTTCCGCTGGGAGATAAGGACGGGGAAGTCGATCTGCCCCCGCCGCACCGGAAGCGATGTAACCGCCTCCGGAGCAAGTGTAAATTCCCGGCCGGGGGTGACGGGTCACTTCCAGGGCGAAACCCGCCGCTGGTTGATAGCGAAAGGAATGGTAGTGATCAAAGAGGATGGGAGAGTAAAAACCGGAACCGACCGTCACCTCGGTCACCACATCCTCCTGGGCGGTTTCTGCTAGGCTCCCCGTCCCGCCACCATTGATGAAGCGGGGAGAAAGTCCCAATTCTCTCAGGGCGGTCGTCCATTCTTTACGAATGCGGGCGGCCCGGCGAATGGAATGTTTTTTCAACAGACGGACCCCCCCGTTTTTTAGCACTTGGCCGGGAACACGATCACCCACTCCAGCGACTTGGGCCTCATAACCCATGATCCCATCCAGTCGGAGGTGCTTGGCGTCGCGGATTTTTTTCGCTGTCTCCAGAAATGAATCCAGGGTGAATAAGGGAGAGCGATGGACGCCAAAATGAAGGCCCGGTAAGGAGACGGAAAGATCTATATCCAGGCAGACCGGGAGGCAAACCTCTTGTTCCCGCCCCACCTCCTCCAGTCGGTCCACGTGTGGGGGGGAATCCACCATCAGAGTGATCTCTTTTCCCGCTTGGACCTGGTTGGCGACGGAGCGCAACTTTTCCTTTTCCCAAGCCGGGTAGGCGACGAGCAGATCGTCGAATCCTTGTTCCGCCAAAAATACGGCTTCCGACGGGGAGTAACACATCACTCCCTGGAAGGGCGCGCCGGAATCCAGAATCCGTTGAAGCACAGGCACGCTGCGGATCGATTTGCTGGCGATCCGCACGTTCTTTCCACTGCTCCGATCTCGAATGTTCTTGATGTTTTCCTGCAACAGATCCAGGTCGAGAAAGGCAAAAGGTTTGGGAATATCGGAAAAGGCCTTTTTGTAATGGACATAGCGATTCTCACTCAAAATCAGGTCACCTCTTTTTCAGGAGAATCCATCCCTTCGATAAAACTGCTGAGAAAATAACACCCTTTCTAAAAGTTCCGTCTATAAATAGAATAATAGATGAGTGAGAAGAGTTCCAGTATAAAGAGAAATAACGATGAAAAGAGAGGGCGGGATGGGATGGTGGAGCTTCGCATGGAGTGATTTTGGGTCGTCAGAATAACGAAAACGACATGTGAAACCCCATCCCGACCGGCTGATTCCCAAGTATGGATTTACGAGATATGTGAAATCGGATCCCGAGGAACTTGGCGAACCTGAAATCCCAATGTCTTTAGACATCCAAGATTATTCTGAGGTGACTGCGGATATGACTGCCAAGGATTTTCCCTCCGTCAGGAGACGGGGAGCAAGAGAAAACCACGAGAGGAGTGGAAGAGGATGCGTGTGCTGGTGACAGGAGGAACAGGGTTTCTGGGAAGAAATTTGGTGCAACAGTTGCTGGAACGAGGAGATGAGGTGACTCTTCTGTACCGCCGGGAAGAAAAGCGGGAACGGTTGCCTGAGAAGATCCGCAGGGAGGTGCGTTTTTTTAAGGGGGATGTGCTGGAACCGGAATCACTGAGCGGTTGCACCCGGGGGATGGAGTGGGTATTTCATACCGCTGGGAATGTTGCTTGGGGGAGGGCTTTACGGAAAAACATGGGGAACAGTCATGTTCAGGGGACGAAAAATATGGTGAAGGAAGTGATGCGGGGGAATGTGAATCGGTTGATTCAGACGAGCTCTGCGGCGGCGGTGGGATTTTCCGACACCGGGAAACCGGTGGATGAAACCTTTCCTTTCAACGGAGATCGATTGAACAATGGATATGCCATGGCGAAACGGCAGGCGGAATGCATCGTGTTGGAAGAGACAGAAGCTGGCCGATTGCCAGGTGTGGTGGTCAACCCGAGCATTATTTTAGGGGAGGGCCGCCCGGGATTTGTGCGGGAGGTAGCCCAAGGAAAGTTACGATTCGCACCGGCAGGAGGTGTCAACCTCTGTGATGTGGCAGATGTGGTGGAAGGACATCTGGGAGCGGCAGAGAGGGGGAGAATCGGCGAACGGTACCTCCTGGGTGGGGCCAATTTGTCTCTGGCAGAGGCGTTTCAGATGATCGCCGATGCTGCCGGTGCAAATCGGAGAATCCAGACTCTTCCTCGATGGTTGGCGGTGGGAGGTGCGGCAGCAGGGGAGATCTATGGATATCTGAAGAAGAGAGAAGCCCCCCTGGCCTGGGATCTGGTTCGGCTGATGAACGGGGCCGTCTATTATGACTCTTCCAAAGCGGCAAGGGAGTTGGGCTACCGCTGGAAGCCTTTGCAGGAAACCATCGCCGACAGTGTGGAATGGATGCGAGAGCAGGGCCGCCTCTGATTCGGTTTGTGGATGTGTAATAGAAGCGGTAAAATAGTCTCGTATCTGAAAGGCAGGTGATGGAGGATGAGAGCCGGTATCTGGCGTCTCTTGCATACAGGAAACCATTCTAGTGCGGAAAACATGGCTATCGACGAGGCGATCCTGACTTCCGTCAGCAAAGGGGAATCCCCGCCCACCCTTCGTTTCTATGGGTGGGATCCTGCGACGCTGTCCATCGGTTATTTTCAACGTGTGGAGAAAGAAGTGAATCGGGAGCAGCTCCATGCCAAGGGACTGGGCTTGGTGCGTCGCCCCACAGGCGGACGGGCGGTCCTCCATGATCAGGAAGTTACCTACAGTGTGATCCTCGAGGAGGATTACCCAGGGATGCCCACTTCCGTAACCGCTTCCTACCGGGTACTCAGCACCGGGTTGCTGGAAGGGTTTCGGGAGTTAGGTTTGCAGGCGGAAATGGTCCCTCTGGAGACCGAGGCGGAGAAGGCGCAATATGCATCCATGGGGTCGGCGGCCTGTTTTGACTCCCCTTCTAACTATGAACTGGTGGTGGAAGGGAAAAAAGTGGCGGGCAGTGCCCAGACTCGGCAACGGGGTGTGATTATGCAGCATGGTTCCATTTTGTTGGATTTGGATGCGGACCTTCTCTTCGATGTCCTCAACTTTCCTTCAGAGAGGGTGAAGGAGCGGATGAAGCAAGGCTTTCTCAACAAAGCGGTGGCCATCAATCAGTTGCGGCAACCTCCGGTCTCCTTTGATGAAACAGTGCGTGCAATGACCCGAGGCTTTGAAAAGGGATTACAGATCCAGCTCAAACCTGGAGAATTAACCCCGCAGGAACAGAAGCTGACACAGGAATTGGTTTCATCCCGCTATGGACGGGATGAGTGGAATTTAAGAAGATAAACCAGGCGTGTTGATTAGTCATATTTTAGGTAGAAAATAAGGTGGGGATAGTGGGACGGTGAAGAGCCTTTGCGTTCTTGGCAAGAGATCGTAGCCGTCCCACCCTCCCCGTCCCCTCAAGCAATACTTTACGATGGGGGCAATGGGAAGAGCGAAACGATCCTTTCGCTCTTCCCATCATCCATTTTATGGTTTTTAATCAACAGCCTTGAAGATAAACGAATCTCTTCCGCAAGCCCCCGTCGATTCACGGCGGGGGCTTGCCCTTTCAAAGCATCACACCTTCCTTTTCAGTTCCATATGATGAACGACCATTCCTAGGAAAAAGGAAGGTGCCGAAAATGGGGCTGTCTGTGGCACACGGAACCTATGCTTTGGTAACCCTAGTCATTATCGGGGCCATGCTGTTCCGGCGTGGAGTGATCTTGCCCGCATGGATCGGAACCTGGCTGGTCGCCTGGCTATGGAAAGGGGATCTGGTGAACGGTTTTCAGGCTGTTTTTAATGCCAACCTAGTGGCAGCACGGGAATTGTTCAGTATCTTTCTGATCATTGCCTTCATGGTGGGACTGTTACGCTCCCTGGAGGATCTGGGTGCCGACCGGTTGATGGTGGCACCGGTGCAACGATTGATGGTGAACGCTCATCTTTCCTACTTTATACTGGCCGGGGTGACCTATATTTTGTCCCTGTTTTTTTGGCCGACACCGGCGGTCCCTCTGATTGGAGCCTTGTTGTTGCCACCAGCCATCCGGGCGGGACTTCCGGCTATCGGTGGAGCGGTGGCGATCTCCCTGGCTGGTCAAGGGATGGCCCTTTCATCAGATTATGTCATGCAGGTGGCTCCCATGTTAAGTGCCAAGGCCGCCGGGGTGAGTTCAGCAGCTGTGGCGGAGCGGGCCTGGATTCTCTCCTGGATTACCGGATGGGTTGCTCTCGGGTGGGCTTATTTTGTCTTGCGAAAACAAATTAGGAAGAAGGATCAGACGACACCGAGGACGAAGCTGAACTTCCGACAGAATGAGGAGGAATTCCGTTTTTTGCGTGTGAAGGATACAACGGTTTGGGGACGGGTCTTTGCGGTGTGGGTTCCCTTGTCGTTGTTGGGTGTCATGGTTTATATGGCCACCTCCAAATCAGGGAGGCCATCGATGGCGGGTTTGGGAGGAGCTGCTTTGATCGGAGGCGTGGCGGCGATATTGTTGACCGCATCCACCGTCGCCTATGCGCGGATCCAAGCTTTGGACCGGATCAGTGACCATCTGGTGGCGGGTTTTTTGTTCGCCTTTCGCACGATGGGACCGGTGGTGCCCATCGCTGGATTCTTCTTTCTCGGGAGCGGGGATTTTTCCGGGGAGATCCTGACTGCAGGGAAGGATGCTCCCTCCTTCCTGTTTGACTTGGTTCAGGCGGGGCAGAACCTGATTCCCGATCACGGGGTTTTGACTACATTTGGCATCTTGATCGTCGGTATGATCACAGGTCTGGACGGATCCGGTTTTTCCGGGCTCCCCTTAACGGGAGGACTAGCGGGAGCCTTGGCCACCCCTTCGGGGATGGACCCTGTCACTTTGGCTGCCGTGGGTCAGATGGGCAGTATCTGGACCGGGGGTGGGACGATCATCGCCTGGTCTTCGTTGATGGCGGTGGCAGGTTTTGCCGGAGTATCGGTGATGGAGTTGGTTCGCAGGAATTTCCTCCCCGTGTTGGCGGGCTTGATCCTGTCCACTCTGGTGGCCGTGTGGATTTGGTAAAAGCGGGAGCAGGTCCCTCTTGATTCCCGAACGTGTTTTCGGTATCCTCCGGGTAGAGAGAGGAGACAGAGGGATGAATGCCAAGATGTGGATCGAGCAGTGCAAAAACCGGGTGGACATTCGGGACCGGGTGACGCGGTGGGAGACGATACCGGCCCAACCGGCACAGGTTGCCGATTTTCCCCAAGAATTGCATTCGGATCTGAAGGAGGTGTTGCAGCAACGGGGGATTGAGCGTCTGTATACACACCAGGCAGCGGCAGTGGAAGCCAGTCTGGAGGGAAAGCATGTGGTGATCGTCACCCCGACCGCCTCGGGGAAGACACTCTGCTACAATCTACCCGTTCTGCACCGGATCCTGGAAGAACCGGAAGCCCGGGCTTTGTATATCTTTCCGACGAAAGCCCTTGCCTATGATCAGTTAAAAGAGTTAAACGCGATGATAGAGGCATTGGATCGGGGAATCAAAGGATATACCTATGACGGGGACACCCCTCCTGCTGCCCGGCAAATGATTCGCCGGGCGGGCCATCTGGTGGTGACCAATCCTGATATGTTGCACCAAGCGGTTCTGCCTCATCATACCAAGTGGGTGAAGTTGTTTGAAAACCTTCGCTACATTGTTATTGACGAACTTCATGCATATCGGGGAGTATTTGGTAGCCACTTTGCCAATGTACTTCGTCGGTTGAAACGGATCTGCCGCCATTACGGTTCGGATCCGCAGTTTATCCTGTCCTCAGCTACGATCGCCAATCCTGTAGAATTTGCAGAAAAATTGGTGGGAGTTCCTGTCCATTTAGTCGATCAAAACGGAGCCCCCAGCGACGAGAAGCATTTTGTCTTTTTCAATCCGCCGGTGGTCAACTCCGCCCTCGGAATTCGGCGCAGCAGTGTATTAGAAGCGAAAACCTTGGCGGAGGAATTGATCCGAAACGATGTGCAGACGATTGTGTTCGCCCGTTCCCGGGTGCGTGTGGAGGTGCTTCTCACCTATCTGCAAAAAAGGTTGCCGGATCAGGTGCGAGGCTATCGCGGTGGATATCTCCCCACCCAGCGACGGCAGATTGAAGAAGGTCTGCGCAAGGGGGAGATCCGTGGGGTGGTCAGTACCAATGCGTTGGAACTGGGGATCGATATCGGAGAACTGGAAGCGTGTGTCATCTGCGGATATCCGGGGACCGTCGCCAGTACCTGGCAACAGGCGGGACGTGCGGGGCGTCGGCAGGGAGCCTCTATTACTTTTCTGGTAGCTTCTAGCAATCCTCTGGACCAGTATATGATCGAACATCCGGAGTATTTTTTGCAACGGACGCCGGAACATGCGCTCATCCAGCCGGACAACCTGGTGATTCTGGTGAATCACATCAAATGCGCCGCCTATGAACTTCCCTTTGTCGAGGGGGAAGAGTTTGGTGTGGCCACTACAGAAGAAGTGCTGGATTTCCTGGTGGAGGAACGAATTCTGCACCGGTCAGGGGGGCGTTGGTATTGGATGGATCAATCCTTTCCTGCCAAAGAGATCAGTCTGCGTTCCGCCGCTCAGGAGAATTTCGTCATCATCGATATTAGCGAGACACAGCACCGCGTTCTGGGGGAGGTAGATCGGTTTAGCGCTCCGACGTTGATTCACGAAGAGGCGATTTATCTTCATGAGGGCGTTCAGTATCAGGTAGAAAAACTGGACTATGAAGAGAAAAAGGCCTTCGTACGAAAGGTGGATGTAGATTATTACACCGATGCCAATCTGGCGGTTCAGCTCCGGGTGTTGGAAGTAGAGCGAACAGAGAGCGATGGGCCCAATCGGGAAAAGGCGATGGGGGAAGTGACGGTAAATGCGCTGGCGACTCTGTTTAAAAAGATCAAGTTCGGCACCCATGAAAATATCGGCAGTGGTCCGATCCAGCTTCCGGAGGAGGAGATGCACACCACTGCTTATTGGCTGACGGCGGGGGAAGAGATCGCCTCCCGGTTGGGTCGGGAAGATCTGCAATCCGGATTGGTGGGACTGAGCCATGTTCTCTCCCATTTGGCCCCTCTGTACCTGATGTGTGATCCGCGGGATTTGGGTGTGGTTACTCAGATCAAAGCGATTCATTCCGGAAAACCAACGATTTTTCTGTATGATAAATATCCCGGAGGCGTGGGGCTCAGTGAGAAACTTTTTGAACTGCACCGGGAGTTGCTCTATATCTCCCGGGAACATATCCGTCGCTGTCCCTGTGAAGAAGGGTGCCCATCCTGTACGGGACCCGCAGTAGAGACCGGAAGCCAGGGAAAAAGCTTGACTTTGACTTTGTTGGATTCCCTGCTGGAGGAGCAGGAGCTGTGAAATCATTCCAGACATCGCTTTTTCCCTCGATGGAAGATACAATGGGAGCATCAGATCCAATGGAAACCGGGAGTGATGGGGATGTCCCTGCGTGATCGGTTGCGGATGCACTTTAAAGATCAAAAGAAACCGGCCCCGGTGCCGGCATCTCCCGCCGGTGATGGGAAGGCTCCCTTTTCCGGTTTCCTCCGTCGGGAGCAGGAGAAGGGTGTCTATCTGCACCGGCAAAAGGTTTATCCCTTAGAGAAGCGGGCGGGGATCTATTCTCTGGGAGAGCTGTCGGGGAGCCAGATGGGTGCTTCTCCATTATGGCCAGAAGGAGTCGGAGAGAGAGCAGTGGAAGACCTGCTCTTTTTTGATACTGAAACGACGGGGCTGGGGACAGGTGCCGGCAACCTGATTTTTTTGTACGGAATCGGGTATTATCGGCAGGATTCTTTTATTGTGGAGCACTTTTTTTTACCCCAGGTGGAGGGAGAATCGGCGTTGCTGGAAGATTTTCTGGAGCGGCTCTCCTCTTTTTCCGTGGTGGTGACTTATAACGGAAAGGCCTTTGACTGGAATCAGTTAAGAACACGGGCTACTGTTCACCACATTCCCTGGATCGAGGACAAGATACACTGTGATCTTTTATATCCCAGCCGTCGGCTTTGGAGAGAACAACTTCCCTCCTGTCGGTTACAGGAAGTGGAATCGTCCCGACTGGGTGTGAAACGTTTGGATGATGTTCCAGGGCATTTGGCTCCGGTGCTTTATTTCGATTATTTGAAGGGAGGCGATCCTGCTGGAATGGAAGGGGTGTTCCGTCATAACGAACAGGATGTCCTTTCCCTCGTCTCTTTGTGGATCCATCTCAATTACCTGAGTACCGGAAAGATCCAGCCCACTCACCCCGCCGAATGGCTCGCCCTGGGGAACTGGTGGCGGGAACGGGATTCAAAAGGAGCTCTCGCCAGATATTCCGAGATCCATACCCGGCGGGAGGTCCCCCTCCGTTATAGAAGGGAAGCTTTCCGCGGCGCCTCCTCGTTACTGAAGCAGCAGGGGGAATGGGAAGCTGCCCAGGGCCTATGGAGGACGTGGATGGAAGAAGACCGTCTCAACCCGGAGCCTTGTGTAGAATTATCCAAGCACTTTGAACATCGGACACGGGAGATGAAGCGGGCGTATCAAATGGCATTGGAAGCGAAGGCACGTTTGTCGAAACGGACACGGATGGGACCAGGGGGCCACGGGCGAGAGTGGGATGACTTGAACCACCGTCTCCAGCGGTTGGAGAAAAAGGGAAGTAGCTGCCTGTTTTAAATATCCCATGGCTGGGTGTGCCTGCTTTTTTGGTTGATCATCGGGGATCATTGAACAAACATCCAGAAGCTCTGGGGGGAGAATGGGATGGCTCATTCAACTTACGAAATCGTCGAAACAAGTGACATGATACCCTTTGACGTATCCCTTCACTATGTGAATTATGTTCCGAGGCACTGGCATCACAGCATTGAAATCATTTTCGTTCTGCGGGGAAAGCTGGAAGTTACAGTGGATCATGAGACACATCCCCTCACCGAAGGGGATGTTTTATTAATTAATCAAAATCATGTTCATGAGGTTATCGGACTGAGCAGCAATATCATTGCAACTTATCTGATTCCCATGTCCTATCTCAAGAAAAGGATCCACGGGATTGAGACTTTTGAATTTGATTGTCATATGAGCAGTGTAGACGCAGGAAAAAGATCCTCGCTAGATAAAATCCGTCAATTACTGGCGAAAATCGTTCAATTAAAACAGCAAAAAGGTGAAGCCTTCGAACTGGAGATGCAAGCAAGGCTGTTGGATGTATTTGCGATCCTGATGAAACAATTTAAGACGATGCCCACAGGTACTTCAGTCAATGAAAAGCATATGGAACGAATGCTACGAATCATTTCATTTATTGATGAACATTATCGCGAATCGATGACTCTGCAAAGGATTTCCGAACAAGAATATCTCTCGGTTCCTTATTTGTCTAAGTTTTTCCGGGAACATATCGGAGAAAATTTCCGCAAGTATTTAACCAGTATCCGGTTGAAAAATGCAGTGGAAGATTTATTGAGTCATCCAACCCAACCGATTGTGGAGGTGGCGATGGCCCATGGATTTCCTAATGCAAAGTCTTTTTATTCCGCATTTAAAAGCAGATATCATATGACGCCTCACACATACAGGGAACATTACCGCCGGGGGAGTAACGATTGCAAGGAGGGAAATTCCTTGGCCAATTATTTGAGTTTCAATCCCTCCAATGCACTGGGAATCCTGCATCAATATTTGCGGTCAGATGGCTCCTTTCCAGTGGAGGAAGTGTATTCTTTTGAAACCAAGAGACATCAGGTGGATCTGGATGATGCCCATGGCACTCCGATTCGACATACATGGAAAAACCTGATGACGATTGGAAAAGCGAAAGAAGGGCTCTATGCTGATGTTCAGGAGCAATTAAGATATGTCCAAGAGAAAATCTCTTTTCGCTATTTGCGTTTTCACGGAATATTTGACGATGACATGATGGTCTATGGTGAAGATCCCGCAGGGAATCCGCAATTCAACTTTAGGTATGTGGATCAATGGTTTGATTTTTTGTTATCCATCGGTTTAAAACCATTTGTCGAATTGGGATTTATGCCATCAGACCTTGCGTCTGACAAGAGCAAAACCGTATTTTACAATCCGAGTTATACGAGCCCGCCAAAATCTTTGGACAAATGGTGTGAATGGGTGGATGGTTTCTTACGGCATTGCATCAATCGTTACGGGATCAAAGAAGTGGAGAATTGGAAGTTTGAGTTTTGGAACGAGCCAGAGGTATACGTATTCTGGTCTGGGACGGAGGCAGAGTACCGGGAATTTTACCGTTGTACTTACGAAACGATCAAAGGGATCTCAACCCGTCTGCAGGTGGGAGCATCCGCAGGGACGATTCCCCAACTCACTTCGGTGGCTTCTCGGGACGTATTTTTCAGCTTTTGTCGAAACCACCAATGTTTGCCGGATTTTATCCCGGTCCATTTCTATCCCCATGACCCTGGGGAGGCCCGAACCGAGCAGGAATGGATCGATCTTCTTCCGTTGCAGTTTGATCCGAATTTGATCAAGGAATTTATTCCGATTTCATCAGATCCTGATTTTTTGAAAAGGATATTGGCTGAGGAAAAAGAAGGGCTGTCCGCTCAGAACCTCTCCCATTTGGATCTCTATCTGACAGAATGGAACGCAACTGCATGTCATCGGGAATTGACAAATGATACGCTACAGGCGTGTTGATTAGCCATATTTTGGGTGGGGAGATCGTGTTCTACCACGCTCCGGTTGCCATCCAGCAAGGAAGTGAAAACTGGCCGCTCCAAATCTGACCATCGGGCAGGGGCAAAGCCTTACGGAAGCAACACAGGGAAGATGTTGCCCCTAAACGCCCTCCCTCCAGATTCTCCGCTGGGTAGGATGGCTACCTTTATTCCAGGGCTTCAGCCCATCGAGATTGTAGTGCCTGTGGCGCAAAGGTCGCTTTGGCAGCACACGACTCCCTTCCGCCGCCCATTTTCTGGTTAATCAACAGCCCTGGATACGCTATATAAAGCGGCCTACATCGCCAAAAATCTTGTGGAGAATCTGGACAGTGTCAGTGGATTTGGATATTGGATGCTTAGTGACCAAGTGGAAGAGACGGCGGCTTCCCCGCAGTTATTTCACGGAGGGTTGGGATTGATGGCCCCATATGGCATTCCCAAGGCCGGCTTGTTTGCATATGAATTGTTGGCGAAATTAGGGGACCGGTTGATCTGCAAAGGGGAAGGTTTTATAGTGACAGCAGGATGTCACGGCTATCAAGTTTTAACCTATAACTATTGTCATTTTGATGACCTGTATGCCTCTGGAGATACGTCTTTCATACACACCACCTGCCGTTACAATGCCTTTAAGGATAAGAAAACAGTGAAGAGGGAGATCCAATTCACAGGACTGTCTGAGGGAAAATATCGGATGGTCACCTATCGCATCGACCGTCAGCATGGAAGCAGTTTTGATCGATGGGTGGAAATGGGGGCTCCTGAAGAATTATCGGCAGAGGATATTCACTATTTGAAAGTTAGTACCCGTCCCCAATTGCACACCAGGTATGTGGAAGTGGAAGGCCACTTGAACTATGTGTCCACATTGGAACCTCATGGGGTGGAACTTATGGAGTTGCAAAGGGTTTATTGATAAGTGTGTCAATAAGTATATGGATGGGGCCAGGGCTGTGATGAACCCTCAAGTGGATGATGAGAACGAAACGACCCTTTCGCTCTTCCCCTTGCCCCATCGTAAAATATGGTTTGAAGGGACGGGGATAGTGGGACGGATCCGATCTCTTGCAAAGAGCGCAAAGGCTCTTCACCGTCCCACCATCCCGACCTTAGTTCCTACCTAAAATATGGCGCATCAACACGCCTGGGATGGGGTCAATTTTGGGTGTGTCTATTCTTAAGCTGTGACGGATGCAAAAGAGATTAAAAATGAACATAGATCTGCACAAGAAGTGACCTGTCTGTAAAAAGGTCGCTTTCTTTATCATTGAATTGTAATCGTTTTCAGTCGAGTGGAGAAGAATTAAATCGACCGGGAGACCGCAAAGGAAATCACAATTCATAATTAGGAGGTTGTAAACCATGAAGGATAAAAGCAAATTCATCGACCTGGATGTTTCTATCAGATACGTCGAGAATGAAGAGGGGCCCACGCTTGCTTATTCTGAAACATCCGGCGTCTCCATCTTGAAACAAGAGGGTCTGTTCTTCAAAGACCTCAATCAAGATGGGAAGTTGGACAAATATGAGGACTGGCGATTACCGCCGGAAGAACGTGCACGGGATTTGGCTTCCAAACTGTCTGTGGAAGAAATCGCGGGCTTGATGCTTCACAGCAGTCATCAAATCATCCCGTCCGTAAGCGGGAACTTTTTCGGGGCAACCACTTATGGTGGAAAATCCTATGAAGAGAGTGGTGCTAAGCCTTGGGATTTGACAGACCAACAGCTGGCTTACTTAAAGAAGAACTACATTCGTCATATGTTGATCATGATGGTAGATAGTCCTGAAACAGCGGCCCGCTGGAATAACCGTCTGCAAGCTGTTGCAGAGGGAGAGGGCTTCGGTATTCCCGTAAACAATAGTTCAGACCCGCGCCACGGCTTTGATATGAGCGCCGAATTTAATGCGGGGGCAGGCTCTGCCGCCCAGGTGTCACGCTGGCCGGAAACGCTGGGATTGGCGGCTACATTCGATCCGAATTTGATGCGCAAATTCGGAGAGATCGCCGCCAAAGAATATCGTGCTCTGGGGATGACAACAGCCTTATCACCACAGATTGATATCGCCACCGATCCGCGCTGGTTCCGTTTTAGTGGTACCTTCGGTGAGGATCCACGTCTGTCCACGGATATGGGGCGGGCATATGTGGACGGATTCCAGACCTCCGAGGGTAAAAATGAATGGGCGGACGGTTGGGGCAGGGATAGCGTAAATGCCATGGTGAAGCATTGGCCGGGTGGAGGCTCAGGGGAAGGGGGCCGGGATGCGCATTTTGCTTGTGGAAAGTATGCGGTATACCCAGGAAACAACTTTGCGGAGCATCTGAAACCCTTCCTCGATGGTGCTTTTAAATTGGAGGGAAAGACAGGGCAGGCCTCCGCGATCATGCCATACTATACGATCTCATACAATCAAGACCAAAAAAATGGGGAGAATGTTGGCAACGCATACAACTCCTATTTAATTACGGATTTACTGCGGGAACAATACGGCTACGATGGGGTGGTCTGCACCGATTGGTTGATTACAGAGGATGGGGGTGAGCAACAAGATGCGATCATGACAGGCAAGTCATGGGGAGTCGAGCACCTCTCTGTCGAGGAGCGGATCTACAAGCTAATCATGGCAGGTGTAGACCAATTTGGCGGTAACACCGAATTGAGGCCTGTGCTGGAGGCTTATCAAATAGGTGTTGAAGAACATGGGGAAGCGTTTATGAGAGCACGATTTGAACAATCAGCCGTTCGTTTGTTGATAAACATTTTTCGGGTGGGCTTGTTCGAAAATCCTTACCTAAAATCCGAGGAAAGCAGGCAGACAGTCAGCTGTCCGGAGTTTCTGCAGGCGGGTTACGAAGCACAACAGAAATCGGTTGTTCTCTTGAAAAACAAGGGACAGGTACTTCCGATCCCAGAACGCAAAAAAGTTTACATTCCGAAACGGCGCTTACCTGCCGGAGTCAATTGGTTTGGTGCTCCGACGCCGGAAAAGCTGGAATACCCCATCGATTTGGATGTCGTATCTAATTACTTCGATGTAACCGACCGTCCAGACGAAGCAGACTTCGGTTTGGTGTTTATTGAAACTCCGGATTCGGGAATTGGTTACAGCAGGGAAGATTTAGAAAAAGGGGGCAATGGTTATGTTCCCATCAGCCTTCAATACAAGCCCTATACCGCCGAATTTGCTCGTGAACGCAGCATAGCCGGTGATCCGGGGGGAAACGACGATCGTTCCTATCAAGGAAAAACGGTGGCAACACGAAATTCACAGGATTTGGAGGCTGTTCTCGAAACAAGGGAAAGGATGCGAGGAAAGCCGGTGATTGTATCACTGTTGCAGTCCAAGCCGACCATTGTCGCAGAACTAGAAGCGGCAGCCGATGTCATCATCACCCACTTCGGCGTGGAAGATTCGGTGATAATGGAACTGCTAAGAGGTGTTTTCGAACCCTCAGGCTTGCTGCCGTTTCAGATGCCTATGGATATCAAGACGGTAGAAGAGCAGTTAGAAGACGTTGCGCATGATTTGGAGTGTCATGTGGATTCAGAAAACCATGTCTATGATTTTGGATTTGGACTGAATTGGAGTGGAGTCATTCGCGATTCACGAACGGAAAAATATAAAATTTATCCGCGTTCGTTGAATTAATAGAGTGACAGGGTTCGAGGTGGCAGATATAATAAGAGGGATGATAGAATCCTAGCTTATATAGACTATCGCTGTTGCGAAGACGGTTCCCCGTTGTTTCATTGGGAACTGTCGGTTGGGAGTAGACAAAGCTCTTAAGTAACTTTTTGCTGATCGAAGGATTTTAAATTGGACAAGAGGAGTGATTACGATCCCTGGAGCCCAACCTATGCAACCGGATTGGATGAACCAACTGATCATCCCTTTGGGAGCGGATTTATTCCTGTTTTTGGTAAAAGCTCTAATTGTCGCTTTCGTGGCATCCTGGCTACTCAATAAGTATGCCAAACCCTTTTTTCCGAAACGAAAGGTAGAGGAACAGAAGGTGGAGGAACAAAGTGCAAATTCATAATTGGAGAAGAGGTTGCGGCTGCTGGCGGGCTAAAGGTCAGCGGCTGTTTTTGTTTTAGCTTAATACCTATCACGTCCAGTCTATTCCGATGAGTGAAGGGAGTTTAAGAACAAGGAGTTTGTGGCTGAAAAATGGCAAATCCTCAGGGCTAACCGAAAACGGGAGGTGGAAGGGAGTCGTGTGTTGCCATAGCGAGACCTGGGAGCGGAAGCGACCTTATGTGCCACAGGCACTACAATCTGAGATCGAGGATGCGCCACAGGCACTACAATCTGAGATCGAGGATGCGCCACAGGCACTACAATCTGAAATTGAGGATGCGCCACAGGCACTACAATCTGAAATTGAGGATGCGCCACAGGCACTACAATCTGA
>NZ_JBNPXF010000037.1:0-15729 GCF_050433445.1 Kroppenstedtia sanguinis
TTTCGCCATAAGAAAATCCCCTCCGGCAGTTCAGTGCTTTTGTCCATCTTACCAGATGGACTTTTTTCACTGTCTACCTCAAGGGGATAATACCACTTGTTCACGACTTTCCATTTCCGTTGCCGTTTTCGGTGCGGATTTGTTGATAGATCTGCTGAATCAGGTTTTGTTTGGTTGCCCAGAGTTCGTCGGTCAGATCCACTGGGTACTCTTCCGGATTCAACAGACGGAGGTACTCCTCCCAAAACAGGGTGCGCTGTTCTTGATAATGGGCCTTAATCTCCTCTAGGGTGGGCAACTTATAGACTCGTTTTCCCTCTTCAAAGATCGGCTCCAGGAGGGGGACCGCCCGAAAGTGACGTACCTTTTTCTTGCGGTAGGTGTGTATCGGATGGAAAAGGGTGAGGGGTTTTCCTTCATCCACTTGTTGGCCTGCGGGAGTGATCAGATCAGCGCGGGCTTTATTGGTGCGACGGTCGATAATGCGATAGACCGATTTGAGTCCGGGGGTGGTCACTTTTTCCGGATTGGAAGAAATCTTGATGGATGGAATCCATTCGCCATTCTGGTTCCGAGCCACCAATTTATAGACCGCCCCGAGAGCGGGTTGACCATAGGCCGTGATTAAACGGGTGCCCACTCCCCAGGAATCTACCTGTGCACCCTGGGACTTCAAATTGAGCAGGGTGTCTTCATCCAGATCGCTGGAAGCGACGATGCGAGTGTCTGTCAATCCCGCTTCATCCAACATCCGGCGGGCTTCCTTGGAAAGGTAGGCCAAATCCCCGCTGTCCAGTCGGATTCCCGCCAGGCGATGTCCTTGCTCTTTTAGTTCCAACCCGACTTGGATGGCGTGGGGAACCCCGCTGCGCAGGGTGTCATAGGTGTCCACCAGTAGCACAGAATCCTCGGGATAAGCTTGGGCAAAAGCGCGAAAAGCTTCTATTTCGCTGTCGAAATCCTGCACCCAGGCATGGGAATGGGTGCCGCTGACAGGGATGCCGAAGAGTTCACCCGCCAGGAGGTTGGAAGTTGCGTCAAATCCCGCCAGATAAGCTGCCCGGGCTCCCCAGATTGCCGCATCCTTCTCCTGTGCCCGGCGGCTGCCGAACTCCATCAATGAATCATTTCCCGCCACTGATTTGATCCGCGCCGCTTTAGTGGCGATCAGAGTTTGGTAGCCAATGAAGTTGAGCAGGGCGGTCTCTACTAGTTGCAATTCTAAAATCGTTCCTTCCAGGCGGAGCAGAGGCTCATTGGGAAAGACGATCGTGCCTTCCTTCATTCCTTGAACGTTTCCGGTAAAACGGAAGTTTCGCAACAGATCCAAAAAGGCGGGATCAAACTTTTCCGGTTGCTCTGCGAGGTATTGAATATCCTCCGCGCTGAATTTGAGGTAGTCCAAGTATTGGATGGCCCGTTCCAATCCGGCAAAAACAGCGAAGCCATTGCCGAAAGGAAGTTTACGAAAATAAAGGTCAAAAGCTCTTCGTTGGAGGTGGGTGCCATTTTTCCAGTGGGCGTACATCATGGTGATTTGGTACTTGTCAGTGTGTAAAGCCCACCCCTCTGGGGTTTGCATTGAGTTCACTCCATTCAGCTCGGGTCGGGGGCCGGACCGGACACGAGATACATGACCGGATCGACCTGCCCGCCTTGGATACAGTAGGCGGATAATCGAGGCTCAGCCTGTTTGAGAGACAGGATCCAACTAGTCAACTCAGGATAATGCCATTCTCGGATATCCTTGGCCGAAGGCCAAGGGTCTGAACGCGGATGGGAATGTACCATCCCGAGAGGTTCCAGAGTCTGTCTTCGCATCTCTTTCAAGGTTTCCAGATAAGTTCGTGGTTCAAATGAAAAAGAGTCGGGATCGGGATCTTGGTTGGGAATCGGGAAAAAACGAGTGATTTCCCGACCTTGACCCGCCAAGAGTCCGCAACCTTCCCGCGGGAGTTCCCGCAGACAGTGTTTTTCAATTTGGAGGATCACATCCTGTCGGATCGAGATCGTCGGAAGAGCCATCGTTTCCACCCCATGGTCAGAAGATCTTTCAGCCCCCGTTTTTTTCAAAATCTGTTCATTTGACTTCTCCATTTTACTCCGAAATGTTCAACGGGGCAAAAAGAATAGATTTTGTTGTCACAACCTGTGGTACAATGTCCGCATGAAAAGGGGGTGATCCCGTTGTTCAATCCGATCCAGATCGGTGTTTGCGGCTGGGGGGATCACGACCTGGATCCCGCCGGCACTGCCGATCGGGGGAAATTGTCTGCCTATGCTGCTCACTTTCCAGTGGTGGAAGTGGACAGTACCTATCATGCGATCCCTTCCCCGGAGCGGATGGCGCAGTGGGAAGAGGAGACACCGGAGGCCTTTCGATTCGTGGTTAAGGCATACCGGGAGATGACAGGTCACGGCCGGCGGGAAGGAGTGCCGGTCCGTTCGATGCGGGAGATCTTTCAAGAATTTGCCGCATCGATCCGTCCGATGGAGAAGGCGGGGAAATTAAGCGGGGTCCTGTTTCAGTTTCCACCTTGGGTGGATTGTACTCGGGAGTATGTCCGGTATATCCGGCGCTGTCGTCAGGCTTTTCCTGATCTTCCCTTGGCTGTGGAATTCCGAAATCAGACCTGGTTTGAGCCTCGGTTCCGGGAGGGAACGCTTCGCTTTTTGGAAGAGGAAGGAATCATCCATGTGATTTGTGATGAACCGCAAGCCGGTAGCGGTTCTGTTCCGATGGTTCTCGCTGTCACTCAGCCTTCTCAGGTTTTGATTCGCTTTCATGGTCGCAACCGGTCGGGCTGGAACTCAAACGGCCGTTCCAATGCCGACTGGCGGAAGGTTCGCTATGCTTATCGCTATACGGAAGAAGAGTTGTTGGAGTGGACGGAGCGGATTCAGCAGTTGAAGGAACAGGCGGAACAGGTGACGTTGTTATTTAATAACAACTCTCGGGGGGATGCAGCGGGCAATGCTAAACAGATGGTGGAAATGTTGAATCTCGAGGTGAAGGGTTTGGCACCCCGGCAGTTGGGAATCTTTTGAGGGCTTATTCCGACTGAAGCCGAGCTGCTATCAAACTCCTGACCCTCCAAAAATGGTTGCCATGACGATGCTTTGAGTATCTGGGGTGGATGTATGCTTTTAAAACTGATTTTATTTCTTGTCATCGGTCTGGTGTCCGGTACCATCGGTGCCATTGTCGGACTAGGCGGAGGAATCATCACTGTTCCGGCGATGTTATTCCTGGCTTCTCATTTTCCGGAGGCGGGGCATATCACACCGCAGATGGCGGTAGGAACGTCTTTGGTAGTGGTGATTATCACTGCACTCTCCTCCACCCTGTCTTATGCCCGTCAGAAACGTGTCGACTTCTCCAGCGGATGGGGTTTTTTTGGGGGTAGTGGACCTGGGGCGATTTTGGGAGCGTGGTTGACCCGTTACTTTACCGGAGAAGTGTTCTATATCGTCTTCGGAATCTTGATGATCGGGATCGCCCTCTTATTGACCTGGGGCGATCGGCTGAAAGTGGAAAGGGTAAAATGGAGTGTTCGGCGGGAATTTAAGGATGCAGAAGGGAATATATACCGTTACGGTTACCATCGCACTGTCGCCGTGGTGGGTGGTTTCTTGGTGGGATTGCTCTCAGGGTTATTTGGAATTGGCGGAGGAGCGCTGATAATACCGCTGATGGTGCTTTTGTTCCAGTTTCCGCCTCATGTAGCCTCCGCCACGTCGATGTTCATTATTTTCCTGTCATCCATTACCGGCTCCATCACCCACCTCTTTCAAGGAAATATCGAGTGGATGGCAGTGTTGATGATCGCTCCCGGAGCTTGGGTCGGCGGCAGACTGGGAGCCTGGATTTCAATGAAAATGAGCAGTACCGCTCTGATGTGGGCCTTAAAGTTGGCGATCGCCTTGGTGGCGATCCGCATGATCGGCGAAGGTCTCTCCTGACCGAGGAGGTGGAGTCAAGGGCATGAATCGAGTACACATCCTGCATACAAATGATCTTCACAGCCATTTTGAATCGATGCCGGCGATCCATACCCTTCTTCACAGGCTGTCGGAACAGTTGGAAGGAGAAGGGGATAAAGTATTTCGGGTAGATCTGGGAGATCACATGGATCGGTTCAGTTTGGAGACGGAAGGAACTCTGGGCCGGGCCAACCGTTCGGTCATGGACATCACAGGGTATGAATTGATCACTCTGGGCAATAATGAATTGCTCACCTTTTCCAAAGAGGAACTTCACGAACTGTACGAGAAATCCCCCTTTAAAGTCTTGGCACTCAATGTGGAAGAGGAGGATGGGTCCCGTCCTCCTTGGATCCAGCCCTGGGAGATTCGGGAGGTAGACGGATTTCGGATCGGGTTTCTCGGGGTGACGATCCCGTTCCCACAGTTTTACGAACTGTTGGGATGGCAAGTGTCCGATCCCTTTGAGGTATTACCCGAGGCGGTCTCCCGTCTACGGAAAGAAGTTCACGCTGTCGTAATCCTTTCCCATCTCGGTATCGGCAATGACCGCCGACTGGCGGAGGTGGTACCAGGGATCGATGTCATCCTGGGCTCCCACACCCATCATCTGCTGGAGGTGCCGGAACGGGTGGGGAACACTCTGATCGCCGCAGCGGGAAAATTCGGCGGTCATGTGGGACATGTGACGCTGGAGTTGAATCCGACTCGGCAACAGGTGACCCGTCGCGAGGGAGGGTGTTTGCCGGTGGCTGCTGTCGATCCCGATCCCCAGCTGGAGGCTCGAATCCGGGGATTTCGCAGGGAAGCAGAGGCGCATCTCTCTGAAACGATTCGGGAGTTGGACCGACCACTGCCGGTGGATTGGTATGCAGAATCCCCCTTGGGCAATTTTCTGGCAGACGGATTGCTACACTGGGTACCTGATTCGGACTGTGCTCTGGTGAATGCTGGTCAATTGCTGGGAGGATTGCAGGCAGGATCGGTGACTCGAGGGCGTCTTCACCAAATCTGCCCCCATCCGATCAATCCGGTGCGATTGGTGTTGTCCGGAGGAGAGATTCGCAGGATATTGGAGGAATCCCTGATCCGGGATCGCCAGGAACTGGAGATCCGAGGGTTTGGTTTCCGCGGCAAAAAGCTGGGGATGATGAACCTGGCAGGAATGGAAGCGGAGATGAACTCGTTGAAGCCAGCGGGCAAACGGTTAGGACAGGTGGAAATCAACGGGGCACCGTTGGATGAAGACCGGGATTATCGCGTGGCCACCATCGATATGTTTACCTTTGGAGCCGGATACGAGGAGTTTAAAAAGGGGAGGGAGAAAAAATATTTTTTGCCGGAGTTTTTACGGGATGTATTGGCCCATCATCTCCGGCAATCTGGGGCGCCAGAGAGGAGCTTTCGTCCCCGGTGGCGTGATCCTGATTGACTCAGGGGCGGGGACGGGCGCCGGGAATCCGGTTCCGGAACCGCTCCATTACATACAAGAAGGGCAGACCCAATCCGTAACAGACCACCAATTGGCCGATCCCTACATAAAGCATAGCTGCGGGCAAGGTGACATCGAGACCGCTGACGACTTTCAACAAGGTTCCGATGATGACGGCATTGACCAGCACCGGGGGTAACGGAGCCAACCATCGGGACGGCATCCGTGAGGTCAACCAGGCGGCGATAAGAGAAGCCAAGCTTCCAAAGAGAACATCATAAAATCCGACCGGGCTGAACAAGTTGGCGATCAGCGCCCCGACGAACAGTCCAGGGACGGCCAGGGGGGTCACAAAGGGAAGGAGGGTCATCACTTCCGAGATGCGAAATTGGATCACTCCGTAAGAGAGCGGGTAGAGGGTTAGGGTGAGTACTGCATAGATGGCGGCGATCATAGCGATCGGGGCGATTTTTTTGGCTGACATGGTTTGTTCCTCCTTCTCTTCGTCCCTCATTATAACCAATGTTCGGGATGTTTTCTTCCCCCGACGGGAAGATTAAACAGGAATTTTCCCACCTTCCGGCTTTGTTATCATTTTTGTGCTTCGCACAAGCCTCCCAATCAGTTAGAATAACTTCAGGAACGAAGGAGGTACAAGCATGCGTTTTGTGGACGACCTGTTCTCCCTTTACCGGGAGCATTTAGCGGATAATGAAGAAAACGCCGTTTCGGTGGTTCTCAATATCCTGGAAGATCAGACACGGGAAGATATCATGCAGTTGATCCGGGATATGGACGACGAAGAAGTGATTCAAATGGTGGGAGTCTATCTCGTGGAGATGCTCAAGATGAAAATCGCCCAGGAAGGCGATGGCACGGAGGGGGAATCAGCCAACCACCCACGCTACCACTGATCCGGACACCCCTTCCCTTCCTTCGACATAGAGTATAGGAAATGCAAACCAGACAGGAGGGGTCGGTGTGGTCCGATTACAACCGATGCAAGTGAAGGGGCATCCGGTGATCGGTGTGGAAGTGGCCCTGCCCAAGACCGATCTGTTGGTGATCACAACGGAGAAAGGATACATCATGTGCGGTGCACTAGATGTGGATCTGTTGAATGAAAGACTGGCGCAACGGGGCATCTTGGCGGGCCGGGCGGTGGGAGTAAGAACCCTGGAGGCCCTGTTGGAGGCCCCCTTGGAGAAGGTGACGACTCATGCGGAACAACAGGGGATCCATGCGGGAATGTCCGGGCGGGAAGCACTGCTGAGGATGGTATAAGGCTTGCAAAGAGGTGCTACTCCGGCACCTCTTTTTCTGCGGAAATTGTCGGGAAGCCGCGACTTCGGTATACTGGGGCTGAAAGGCTGAGATTTTCAGGAACCGAAAGGCTGGAGAAACTGATGGCAACCTGGTATGGAAGTAAAGGGAGCCGTCCGGTGACCGGATCGCCGGAGGCCATGCAACTGATGGAATCATACTTTGTCAAAATCGTCGCTGCCAAACAAGTGACCAAAGCGGAGATCAAGCTGATGGGTTACCTGGTGCGCAAGTATCTTCGTCTCGGGGAAGATGAGAATACCCCCTCCCTTCGCATTGGCACTAAAGATTGGGTCCGAGAAGCAGGTCTGGCCGCCACCGAGGTGGACAAGACCCTAGCCAAATGCCAGGAACGTGGCTGGATTTCCATCGACCCCCACTCCAAACCCGTCGCTCTCCGTCTCCGGCTGACATCCAAGACGGAGTGAATCACAAACCCCCCGGTTTTTTCGGGGGGTTTCTCGTTTGCACGAAGGGATGCCTTGGGGGCACCGCATCGGCGACCACAATGCCGTCAGCATGGTCCGAGAGGACGATAGCCATGGCTTGGATCGTTTTTACCGATTGTTGTTTTGATCATCACGATGGCCGGGAGGTTTGCTGCTGATTTCCCCCTTGATAGGTCGATATCCTCTTTTTGTGGATCGTTCAAGTCGTCGTTGAAAAACGGGATGGGGCCTAGATTCCTTTCCGTTGTGTCTGTCAGTTTTTTTGTCTTTCATAGATGCTCATCTCCCATTAGTCAAAGAATTCAATTGCCTCAATTTCATCAGATACAATCAGTACTCCACAGGCATTCTCTTTTTGTTCCCCGGTAAACTCTCCATTTTCATCAACTTCCCAAGTCTCCTCTATATAAATTTGATAGTTTGGAGGATATGAAGAGGCGTATGATTTACTTGACATTTTCCCACCATATTTTTTGCCGTTTTTAAGGGTAACCACCACCCAATATTTACGGCGCTGACTGAATACCCAATCCCAGCTGGTACGGAAGGGCTCCCTGGTTCTGCCCAAGGTGTGCTTGATTAAAGGGATTTTTTCTATCCAGAACCGAGCTTTTTCTCCTCCGAGCAACCAGATGATCACTAAAGGCCAAAGGATCGGAAATAGGATTACAAGAGCGATCAATAGGATCCACTGAACCCACCATACAGCGATGGACATCCAATAAATCAAGGGCGATAAAAGAATGAAATTTAGTGTGCTATACCCAATCAATTCAACCAAAGACTTAGAATAATCCCTGTTTTCACCTGGAATCAGGGTGTCGTAAACGCGAATGGAAATGAATCCGGGAATGAGAAACAGTAAAAAAAGGGACAGTGTGTCTATATTTTCGAAAATGTTGAGCGACAAGGGACATTTCCCCTTCTAGATGTTCACTTGATTAATAAGGACCTATGTCTTGAACAGAGACTCTTTTCTTTTTAACCAAAACAAAATATTTTTTCAAGTATTTATTTTTGTTACCCCTCGGCATGCACTGAGGGGTAGTGTTTTTATCCACTTTTGTGGATTGTGTCTGATAAATTCATATTCATATTTGGGTACAAAACGGTCGGGATGGGGGCATATTCGATGCCAGCATCTAATGATCCAAAGAGGTTCTGTGTGAACCCAACCCTTCCTCTGATATTTTCATAGTGCTTCTAGTCGTTGCCCTCAACAAGGATTTTTCATTTCCACCGGCAATGGCAGTTCCAGTTCTTTGGCCAGGCGGGTCAGGTCTTTGGGCAGGGGGGAGTGGACAGTGACGGGTTCCCCCCGGAGGGGATGGTGGAAACCGACTTCACAGGCGTGTAGAGCCTGGCGGCGGATGAGGGGGCTGGTACTCCCGTAGAGTCCGTCCCCGAACAAGGGAAAGCCCAGGTGGGAGAAGTGGACGCGAATCTGGTGAGTGCGTCCTGTCTCCAGTTCCACTTGTACCAGGGTGGCCTCCTGGTTTCGGGCCAAGACGCGGTAATGGGTTACTGCGGGATCTCCTGCCGGGGAGACCTGGCGTCGGAGGGGATGGTCTGGATCCCGGTCGATCGCGGCGTCGATCGTTCCTTCTGCCGCCGGGGCCTGGGTTAGGGATCCCTCCAAAAAGGCATAATAGACCCGTTTGAGTCGCTTTTCCCGCAATTGTCGATCCATCAGTTGGTGGGCGTAAGCTGATTTGGCTACCACCAGCAGTCCCGAGGTGTGGCGATCCAGACGGTGGACGGGGCGGACTTTCCCTTCCCATCCCTGCTCTTTCCAGCGGTGGATAATGCCGTGGGCCAATGTTCCTGCCTCGCCGGAATGTACCGGGTGCACGTTGATACCCGCAGGTTTGTCCACTACCATCCAGTCCTCATCCTCATAGGGGACCTCCAAGGGAATCGGTTCCGGTTCCAGATCGGCTTGCTCTCTCGGCCGGACGGCTACCTGAAGCTGGTCTCCTTCTTGGACCACTCGTTTTAGATAGGGCATCTGGCGATTGAGGCGAATGCCTCGGGAACGAGTCAGGCGGTTGATCATCCGGTTGGAGAGGAGGAGCGGGCCCTTCAACACTTCCTCCACCGTTTGGTTGTGCCACTCCTCGGTGATGGTGCAAGTCATCCATTTGTTATGTTGCATTCACATTCCCCACTTTCAAGAAATTCTGATGTATTCGATCCCGGATCCGAGAAGAGACCTGGGGAAAACTTGTTTAGTTCGTACCCTGCTGTTTCTCCATTCTATCCTACCTTTTTTTTCGTTTTTGGCAAGATGGAGCACGGGGAGTTTGTCACCAGATGGGATCTGTGGTATATTGTTTGGCGAAAAGGACAAAGGGGAGCCGGAGGACCGGCTGAGAGGGTGTAGCACAGCACCGACCCGCTGAACCTGATCTGGATGATACCAGCGTAGGGAACATACGAAACATACGGAAGAGGCGGCCGGGAGGGCCGCTGTATGCATACGTATGGAAAACTCGCAATCAATCCGGACAGGGTTGGTTTTTTTGTTTATCCAAAGGAGGGGACCCGATGGCCAATGCCAATGTCAGTCTGCAGATTTTACCCCGAGGGGCAAGTGATGAAGAGGTGTATGCCCGTGTGGACGAAGCAATCCAGGTGATTCAAGCATCAGGTGTCAAATACCGGGTGGGTCCGATGGAGACCACGATGGAAGGAGACTATGATCAGCTGATGGCGATCGTGAAGGAGGCTCAGGAAGCGGTGGTGAAGGCAGGGGGCTCCCGGGTGCTTTCGATCATCAAGGTGGACTATAAACCTACCGGTGTCACCATGGAAGAGAAGACAGGCAAATATGATGCCGGCGATTCCCGATGAAGGCGTGGTGGAGGGATCGGCTGCGGAGGACCCTTCCCCCTCTGTTGACCCTTTTTTTACTGTTGGCAGTCTGGGAAGCCGCTGTCCGCTTGACGAAGGTGGAGACGTGGCTGATCCCTGCTCCCAGCGGCATCGCTACTTCTCTGGTAGAAAGTTGGGATTTGCTATTGCACCATACCGGTTCCACACTGACGGAAGCCGCCCTCGGCTTTGGGTTGGGGATCGGGGTGGCCCTCCTGTTGGCAGTGGGGATTGAACTCTTTCCCTGGCTCCGGCGAGGGGTGTATCCGCTTCTGATCACCTCGCAGACGGTTCCAGTGATCGCCGTCGCTCCCCTCTTGATTCTCTGGTTTGGGTATGGATTGTTGCCCAAGGTGCTGATCGTCGCTTTGGTCACCTTTTTTCCGGTGGTGGTCAGCACCGTGGATGGGTTGCGCTCTGCCGATCGGGACATGGTGCGATTGTTGAAATCCATGGGGGCCGGGGAGTGGCGGGTGTTTCGGATGGTCCGCTTTCCCCATGCCCTGCCCTCCTTTTTTTCCGGAATGAAGATCGCTGCCACCTATGGCATCCTGGGGGCGGTGATCGCCGAATGGTTGGGATCGAGTGAAGGGTTGGGCGTCTTTTTGATCCGTTCGCAAAACTCTTTTGCCGCCGATCAGGTGTTTGTAGCCATCGTAGCCATCACCTTTTGGAGTCTGATTCTGTTCGGATTGGTACAGGTCCTGGCTCGTTGGGCCGCTCCTTGGGCCTATAGGAACCATGAGGAACGTCGGAGAGGAGAGAAAGAAGAATGAACAGATACAGACAGGGGTTCCGGTGGACGGCCTGGCTGTTGGTCTTATCTCTGGTTTTGACCGCCTGCGGGGCTTCAGGTGAAAAAGAGGGGCAAGCGGGCAACAAAAAAGTGACCCTGATGCTGGACTGGGTGCCCAATACCAACCATACCGGGCTGTATGTGGCGCAGGAAAAAGGATATTTCGCCGATGAAGGACTGAAGGTGGAGATCACCGCTCCGGCAGAAACCACAGCTAACCAGCTGGTGGGAGCGGGGAAGGCGGATTTCGGTATCAGCTCCCAGGAGTATGTGCTCCAAGGCCGGGCCCAGGGGGTGCCGATTGTCTCCATCGCCGCCATTCTGCAACATAACACCTCGGGCTTCGCCGCTCCTAAGAAGAAAGGGATCCAGCGGCCGCGGGATTTTGTCGGTAAGACCTATGGCGGTTGGGGAACCCCCATTGAAAACGCCTTTCTGCAGACGGTATTGCGGCTAGATGGGGTGAAGACGAAACAGGCGGAAGATCAAATGAAGATCGTCAATATGGGGGAATCGGATTTCTTTGCTGCCACTCAACGGAATGTGGACTTTTCCTGGATCTACTACGGTTGGACCGGCATCCAGGCGGAGACCCAAGGGGTGGACCTCGACTTCCTGGAACTGAGAAAGCTGGATCCGGTGCTGGATTTCTACACCCCCACCCTGATCACCAACGAACAGATGATCCAAAAGGATCCTGAAACGGTCAAAAAGCTGGTCCGGGCCGTTAGCCGGGGGTATCAATATGCCATTGCCCATCCAGAGAAAGCGGCGGATATTTTGGTGAAGGCAGCCCCCGAGACAGATCCAAAGCTGGCCCGAGCCTCTCAGAAATGGATGAGTCCCAGGTACCAGGAGGAAGCGGAGCGCTGGGGCGAACAGAAGGAAAAAGTATGGGTCGATTTTAACGGCTGGATGTGGAAACATCGGCTGATCGAGAAAAAAATCGATCCCACGAAAGCCTATACCAACGAATTTCTGCCGGAGAAGTGATCATGAAACTCAAACTGGAGGGCTTATCCCATGTCTACCCTACGCCAGAAGGAATGCGGCAAGTGGTGGAAGATATCGATCTGACGGTGGAACCAGGGGAATTTGTTAGCATCATCGGTCCTAGCGGCTGCGGTAAAAGCACTCTGTTCAACCTGATCAGCGGACTGGAACGACCCACAGCGGGGCAGGTGTGGATCGGAGAGGAGGATATTACGGGCCAGACGGGGCACGTCAGCTACATGCCCCAGAAAGATTGCCTGTTTCCCTGGCGCACCGTGCTGGAAAACGCCACCCTGGCTGTGGAGGTGGCGGGCGGTAATAAAAAAGACGCCCGCCGCCGGGCGGAAGAGCTCCTCCCGATCTTTGGATTGGAAAGCTTCGCCCATGAATCTCCCGCCCGCCTCTCTGGTGGAATGAGACAACGAGCAGCGCTGTTGCGGACGGTGATGGCTGATCAGGATCTGTGGTTGCTGGATGAACCAATGGGCGCTTTGGACGCCCTTACCCGGGAACGGATGCAGGATTGGCTTCTCGGCATCCTGAAGCGGTTTCCCCGTACGGTTCTGTTTATTACTCACAGCATCGACGAAGCCATCTATCTCTCGGACCGGGTGGTTGTCCTTACTCCCCGTCCGGCCCGGATCCAGGAGATCCTGCAGGTGGAACTCCCCCGTCCCCGTCGACGGGAGCAACTGGCAACGGAAACCTTCCTCCGCCATAAACAATGGCTGTGGGAAAGATTGAATCAGGGGATGTGAATGAGGCTGCCCCGCAACTTTTGTGGGGTGGTTTTTTACTATTCCGCTGGGGACGATGTTCGAAATCAGCGGCCATGGCAGCCGAAAAAAATCAGGTGAATGTGTGTGTTTATTGATCCGTTTTGAGCTATAATAGATCTGTTAACAAGCGAGTTGGCGGATTTCGCGCACTCCTGGGGTTGGGGGGGCTTTTTTTTTGGTCGTCATGGGGTCCGCCTAACTTGGATATACAGAAGATGAGGTGGTTGTCGATGAGTGATCAGAAGTACCGCGAGTCCACATCGGAGGAAATTGGACAGGAAGAGCACACGGTTTCCCACGAGACGGACAAAACCTATACAGCTTCCATGCAACCTTCTGTTCCCGGCGGTCGAACCACTACCAACAAATTGGGTGCGGTTCTGCAGAGGGAACCGGAACCGGGGATTGCGGAGCCGGAAGAGAAGGATGCCATCGACTTTTCCAAGCCCTTGTGGCAATCCTTGATCATCTTCTTTATTCCATTGATGCTCAGCAATATTTTACAATCCCTCGGGGGAACGGTCAGTTCGGTCTTGCTGGGCAGGGGGCTGGGGGAGCATGCATTGGCCGCTGCTAGTGCCATCTTTCCCCTGACATTCCTGCTGATCTCTTTGGTGATCGGACTGGGAAGTGCCAGCTCCGTACTGATCGGGCAAGCCCATGCCAGCCGCAATTGGGAACGGATGAAAGCCACCGTAGGCACCTCCCTCACCTTTGCGTTGTTGGCGGGAATCGTCGCGGCTGTCATCGGTAATCTATTTCTGTATGATTTGTTGAAACTGATCGGAATTCCGGCTGAAATCATGGGGGAGGCGGCCCAGTTTGGGCGGGTTCTTTTCAGCGGGCTGCCGATTCTCTTCCTATATATTATCTACACTACGTTCTTGCGGGGAACCGGGGATTCCAAGACTCCCTTTTACTTTTTGTTGATCAGCACTGCCTTGACGATCCTGTTGACCCCGGCTTTTCTGTTCGGATGGATGGGACTGCCCCAACTGGGAATTGAGGGAGCCGCCGCGGCCAATGTGATCGGATCCTTGATCTCTTTGATCCTGCTGATCATTTACTTGCGCTGGACGAAGCATACCTTGGCACTGGATCAGACTACCATCAAAAAACTGCGTCTGGACCCGTCGATCCTGAAACTGATGATCGGGATTGGCCTACCTACCGGTGCGCAGATGATTTTTATCTCTGCATCGGAGATCGCTATCGTCTCTTTTGTCAACCGGTTTGGGGCCCATGCTACCGCCGCCTACGGGGCGATCAATCAGGTGATCAACTATGTGCAGATTCCGTCGATGAGCTTAGGGATCGCCATCGGCATCTTTGGTGCCCAGCTGATCGGCTCCAATCGGCAACATCGGTTGCAGGAGCTGATTAAAAACACCGTGGTCCTCAACTATGTGATCGGTCTGGTTCTGACCGGGGTGGTCTATCTGTTCAGCCGTCCGATCCTCTCCTGGTTCTTGACAGATCCTTACACCTTGGATGTTGCTGTGACCTCTTTGTACATCACCCTGTGGTCCTTTATCATTTTGGGCCATGTCGTCATCCTGACGGGATTGATGCGATCCAGCGGGACCGTGTTCTGGCCCACCCTGATCGGAATTTTATCGATCATCTTGGTGGAGATTCCTGCTGCCTACATCCTTTCTAACACCGTTGGTTTACAAGGCGTGTGGATGGCTTATCCCATCTCCTTCAGTGTGAATCTGCTGGCCCAGTATATTTATTATCGCTTGTACTGGAAGAATCGCACTCACCAGCGTTTCTTCAAAGAACCGGAAGGATCTTTGACATGAATGGAAGTTGAAGACTCCTAACGGGAACAGGCTGTTGAGTCTATCTCAACAGCCTGTTTTTATAGGAACAGAAATATCCCAGGTGAGTGTGGATCACCTGGGATATTTTTGTTGATCTTTGGGTGTTCAACCTAATTGGCTTGGGATTCCTGTCTTACCGTCTCTAGATTTGCCGAAATCGAACGTTCCTTTTTTCCATGCATGAAATAATAAAGAATCGTCGTAAACAGGACTATGACACCCATGATAGTATACAAATTGCTGTATCCGGTTACTGGGACGATATATCCAAGCACGTAGGGTCCAAATCCAACTCCGGCGTCGAGGGCAATATAGTAAGTTGACGTTGCCAGACCGATCCGATGTGGGGGTGCAGCCTTTACCGCAATCGCTTGCGTGGTTGATTGCATATTACCATAACCAAGACCCATCAGGACACCGGCTAGTAATAGCGGGATGCTACTTTCCACAGTACTTAACAACAGTAACCCTGCTCCAAATAAGATGAAAGCCGGGTACATGATGGTGTTGGCTCCTTTCAAGTCCATCAGCCGTCCAGTGAAGGGTCGAGATACCAAGATGGCTGCAGCATAGACAATAAAAAATAGGCCTGCCGCGTCGACCAGGTTCATTTCAATTGCATAGAAGTTAATGAAGGAAAGGACGCTGGAATAACCAAAGGATATGATGATCACGACGAGCGCGATGGGAAAGGCTTTCGGTTCTAAAAAGCTGGATAGACCCCATTTTTTATCCATCTTCGTTTTTGCAGGTTTTTTTACGACGGGTATTTTAGCAAATAAGGAGATGATGAAACTAATCATGGTCAATGCGAGACAAAAGCCAAAAATCACCTGGTAACTTGTATGAGAACTCAAATATAGGCCGATGAAAGGACCGATTGCAGTAGCTAGGGTAATGCTCATGCTGTAAAAACCGATTCCTTCTCCTCTTCGTTCACTAGGTAATACCTCAGCGACAATGGTTCCGGTTGCTGTACTTGCCGCCCCAAGGGCAATTCCGTGTAATAAACGGGTCATCAGCAGAAAACCGATCCCTCCGTTAATAAAATACAAAAGGGATGTCAACAAAAAAAAGAAAAGCCCAAAATATAACATTTTCTTATTTCCGATGGATGTAATCATCCGGCCAATAACCAACCGTCCGATTAACGTTCCGATAATAAAAATACCGGTAACCTGGTATTATCCCCATACGGTAGACAGTGAAAAAAGTCCATCTGGTAAGATGGACAAAAGCACTGAACTGCCGGAGGGGATTTTCTTATGGCGAA
>NZ_JBNPXF010000038.1:0-15517 GCF_050433445.1 Kroppenstedtia sanguinis
AAAAAATTGGGCGACTTTTCCCCTGTTGAGCATCGGGAAAAAGTCGCCGCATAACCGTTCTTTTTTCATTGTCTACTTGACGGGGTCAAGACCATCTTGATCGTATTTTTTCTTTAAATCAGAAACGGAGAGCACCATGGGTTTTATAATTCCTTTCTATTAAATATGTAGGATGTCAAAAGGATCATTGCAACCGATACCCCGATAGGAAGTAAAAACAGACTGGGTTCCTTCAGTAAAGGATAATAAGGAAAGAGATATTTCAACAAAGTAGCAACAAAATTGGAGCTTACCAAACTCCACACTCCCAAACCCGGAAGAACCAAACCCGAGAAAATCGCAACCAGCGTGCTCAACCCAGTAGAAGGGAGAATCGTAGAAAGGAATAAAGTGATCGATGCCGGATAAAAGATGAACACCAACAGCTTGCCTAACTCAAGTAAAGAAAAGCTGGAAGTGATCATACTGATGATCAAAAACGAAAGGATGACCACGGTGGACCAATACATCCAGATCCCAAACCACTTCCCTAAAATAATAGACAAACGGGATGTTTTGGTGACCAATAGACGAATCCGCTGAGAATCGACCTCCCGATTGACAACATCATGAGAATAGACCATGATCAACAAAAACCCGAGAAAATAAATCAAAAAACGCAATCCAGCACTTCCATCAACAGCGAGATTTTCTATATCTCCTGCATTCAATAAGGATAGATTTTTTATCGTATGGGCCACATACGCAGAGGATAAGGAGATAAACAGAATCATAAAGAAGGATTTAAAGCCTTTGAATAGGTTCAAAAATTCCCGATTCGCGATCGCTAACATGTGAAAACCCCATTTCATTTTCTGAGATATATAAGCGCTTCTCCTCCGTCCAAATCATGAGCACCACAAAAAATTGATGAATCAGGATAAAGGCTTCATGTCTATTGATTAGCCAGAAAACTAGGTTATGGAAGTGGATCGATCTTTCGTCACTCCACTCGCCCCCCCCCCCAGCGAGAATATTGTTTGGGAGGACGGGGTGGTGGGACGAATCTGATCTTTTGCAAAGAGCGCAAAGGCTCTCCGCCGACCCACCACCCCCGTCCTTGATTACCACACATCATATGGCTAATCAACCACCCTGAAATGGCCTAAGTTTCTTCTTTGTATAGGATACATATCTTCTACCAATGATGTCTAAAATCATTAGAGCAGCGAACAAAAAACGGATATTCTGCAAAGAGTCGTCCAAAAATATCTTCACCACAAAGAAACCTATGACCCCAGAGTAAACCATAATTCGAAATGTTTTTTCCACAAATTTCACCACATTTCTTTGTCTTGTTCCGACAGCTCGCCAAGGAACTTCTGTGCGTAAACCTCGACAAATCCTATTGATGACCCGACGGTGACTTTTCCACTGCCTTTGATACAACAACGGTTGGATTTACACCCATACTTGATCGGCTATCCCTCCCGTCGGAACATCTTGCTGATCCCTCCAGCTGTTTCCTCTACAACACAACCTATTACTGGTTTTATTACCATAAACAAACCAAACAATAAATGAAAACTGAATATTTGTCAATAAATATTCAAAATATTTGTTTTACGATAAATGATTATTTAACTCTCACTCTCGATAAACAAAAAGAATAACAAAAAAACCAGCAGTAGGGTATACCACGGTTAAGCGATGTTAAGCTGCTCTTTTACTGGAAAATTTACGTGCGCCTCCGGGTATTCATAAGCCTGAGCTAGCTCGGCTCATTTCATCCTGGCTGAATTGAAATGATCGACGGATCGCTTCTACAGGCGCCTTTTACTTTCGTTCCCTGCAGAAGGATGCCTTGGTCCAACCAGTTTATGGGTGGCGAGTGCCCACACTATTGCACCATACCAGGGCTGTCGATTAGCCAAAGTTTAGGAAAAAAGAAGCTCCTTTGTGTACAATGGTTTTGAAGGTTCAACTTCAACATGTACTCAAAGGAGCGTTCTATGAAGGAGGATACCTTACTATTCGATCTTCTGCATTCCCTTTATAAGGAACGTGCTCTTTTCTTCCAAGTATGGGGTCATATCAATACAAGTTATTATAGTAGTGTAGAGTCTCTTTTGAGAAAAATCGGCTGGAATCGGTAAAGATTTTTCATTTCCTTGAAGGTCCCCATTTCAATTTTTTCAAACAACAAAGCAGCAGCTTGCTTGGCCATAAGGTCAGAAGGCTGCTCAATCGTTGTGAGTGGTGGGGTCATGAACTCGGTATATGGCATTTCATCAATAACAACAATTTGAAGGTCATCTGGTACTCGAATCTGATGTTCTTTTACGTATAGCATGAGCTCCTGCGAAACGCGGTCATTTGTGGCAATCATGCCCTTTGGAGGCGTCGCTAAAGAAAAAAGCTCATCAAAAATTTGCGGTAGCTCCTTTGTCTCTCCATGCCGAATATACTCTTCAAGCACTTCCATATTTCGTTTTTGCAAGGCAAGCCGGAAGCCTTCAAGACGTTCAACACGCGGTGTAATTTGAAGATCCAAAGAAGTTGTTACGACCGCTAAGGGATGTACATTGAAAGAGGAGACAGCCATCTCCATCGCTTTCATATTATCAAGAAGTACAGATGGGATTTCAAGTTTTTCAATAAAACGATCGATAAAAACAATAGGAATATTTTGCATCGTTAGCGTGCGATAAAGCGCCTCATTTTTTCCTGTTGGAAATATTACGAAGCCATCCACCTGTCTTTCTAAAAGCGTTTCAATATGCTTCTTTTCTTTGGATGGCTCATCGGCCGAGTTGCAAATAATCATATGAAATCCTTTTTTATCAAACTCCGCTTCCAGCCCATTAATAATTTTCGTTGAAAAGCTATGAATAATATTGGCGACGATAACACCGATCGTAAAGGTTGACTGTTGCTTCAAGCTTCGAGCCATGAAATTCGGTCGATAGTGCAGCTCTTGAATCGCCTCCGCTATTTTTTTTCGCGTTTCTTCTCCCATATATTCATAGCGCTTGTTTAAATATTGGGAAACCGTACTTTTCGATACATTTGCATGTTTTGCCACATCTGCTATTGTTGCTTTTTTCAAGACAATCAATCTCCTACCGGGGATATACTATCAACCTCATTCTATCATATTTTTAAACCGGAAATACTACGAAACTAAATAGTCATAGACGGCTTGGGGCAAATCAATGCCTACTTGCTGGAGTTGAAGGCTTTTCAACTGTTCCGGCTCTCCAGGAACAAGCACACCTTCAAAATTCGTTGCAGGTGAAATATTATGCAATTCATCTACCATTTGAGAGGCTTTCTTCTTAAATGTATGGATATCTGTAAAAACAGCTGGATCCAAAACATACATAAACTGGCCAAGCTTACGCTTTTGCTCATAGTCACCATACATTTTTGTAATGTGCGGACCAAAAGCAGCATTTGCTAAAATACCGGAAAGCATATCGACCACAAGAGCCAGACCGTAGCCCTTCGCACCGGCAAGTGGTGTCAGAGAATGAATATCATGTGGATTTGTCGTTGGTACACCGTTTTTATCCACTCCCCATGACTCAGGAACAGATATATTTTTTTCTCGGGCGTATAAAATTTTCCCAAGTGCCACATTGCTTGTTGCCATATCTAATAAGATTGGTGTATCCATTGTGGGAAAACCAAAGGCAATAGGGTTTGTTCCGAAGTATTGCTCACTTCCACCAAAGGGCACCACTGCTGAATCCGTCTGAGCGAACATAATAGCAATGAAATCTTCCCGTGTAGCCTGTTCAATAAAGTAGCTGAGTGCACCACAATGACTACTGTTTTGAATCACGGTCGTACATGATCCATGCTCCTTCGCCACAGCGATTGACTCATCCATTGCCTTTTTGCAGATCACATGACCGAATCCGTCATTTCCATCAAAGATGAGATGATTATTGTTTAGCCTGTGAATGGTGAAATTCGGATTTCTTTGAATCCCCCCTGCCTTTAAACGTGTTATATAATGCTCTACCCGCATTACTCCATGAGAGCTAACCCCTCGTAAGTCTGCATATACAAGAACATCCGCGATCAGTTCAGCACTTTCAGCATCGATCCCTTGATTTCTAAATTTGTTCCCTACTAATTGCTTTAACTCATTGACTGCGATTTTCATAACATTCCCCTTCTTATAGAGTAATTTGAGCTTTATTCGTATTGTAGTTCCGATTCTCAAAATAGTTGATGGCATCGTCAAACGCCAAGCTTTCCGTCACATACCCCGGCTTTATATCTCCATTTTTCATGTGGTTTATTACCGTCATAAAATCCTCCAATGTAGCATTCCGGCTGCTTTTCAGCGTGATTTCTCTTGCATGAAAGTCCGGATCATGGAAAGTGATGGTCTTTTTCATCAAGCCTACGAAAATAAGTGTTCCTCCATGGCAGACATACTCGAAAGAAGACTCCATAGATTGCTGGTTTCCTGTTGCATCGAAAACTACCGCAGGAAGCTCCCCATCGAACTTTTCTTTCAATTTCTCTACAACTTGCTCGTTTACTAACAATATTTCATCAGGATCTGTCCACTTTTTTCCTTCAAGCAGGCGTTTTTCATTAACATCCATTAAAACCGTCTTTGCGCCGCGAAGCTTGGCAAATCGTGCAACACCTAAGCCGATTGGACCTGCACCAATCACAAGCACAGTATCTCCGTCAATAAGCTCAGATCTCCTTACTGCATGCGCACCAATGCTTAACGGCTCAACAATCGCCAGCTGCTCTCCTGTTAGATCATTGCCAACGACAAGCATGTTTTCATTCACCACAAGATATTCGCCCATTCCGCCGTTCTCATGCACGCCCAGTACTTGCAATGATGTACAGCAGTTGGTTTTTCCTTTGCGGCAGGCAACACATTCTCCGCAATGTACATAAGGTATGATGGTCACCCGGTCGCCTGCACTAACGTGTGCAACCCCCTCCCCTATTCCCTCCACGACGGCTGCTAACTCATGTCCTAAAACACGTGGATATTGAAAAAAAGGCTGATTACCTGCAAATGCATGTGTATCCGTCCCACAAATTCCGATGTGAGAAATTTTTAATAGCACATCATGCTTGCCCTGAATAGTCGGTTTTTCAACTGTGCAGTATGTCATGTTGAATGGTTCATTTACAACTAATTGTTTCATTTGATGTCCTCCAATATAGAATTAATCCTACTAAATTCATTTAAAATCGGCTTAGACTGGCAAAAGAATACTTCTTCAATAAACTGCGCCATTGGCTGCGTATTGCCATCTCCTGCTGCATTGTGTATCGCTTGCAGTTTTTCAAGATTTTGATTCGATTCTCTTACAGTAAATTTGTTAGGATTCATAAAATATAATCCAAGCGCTAATGCCTTATTGTAGTAAGGGGTTCCTGCATAAGGCGCAATTCTGGATTGCCACTTTGACAGTTCGTTTAATTGAATATCAAACAACAAATGCTCGATGTACGGGTTTAAAAAGCGTTCAAAGACAGCATCCTTATAGGAAGGTTCCACATCGTAGCGCTCGATAAACTCATTGACCATGCAATCGACAAATCTACGAATGCCCGGGTGAGTAAACGCCTCCTTGACAGTTCGGCATTGAGCATGCCTGCCTAGAGCGGCAAGCACAGTATGACTGCCGTTTAAAACCGCTACCTTGCGCTGACGATACTGATCGATATCGTCAAAAACAAATGGCAGCGAATCATCAGAAGGCCAATCCGTAAACGGTTCCCTTTGGTCAATCACGAACAGAAAATACGGCTCACATACAGTAAGCAGCGGATCCTCATTTTTTTCCATATCTTTTGGAAACCCAACTACGATTCGGTCTACAAGTGTATTGCAAAAAGGAATAGCTTGAAGCCATTCGGTGAAGCTTGCTTCCATCTTCCAATCTATGGAATGCTGCAGGCAAATTTCACGTAATCGGCTGCCATTTTGTTCAATTAATTCTAATGGGACGATCGAGAGTTTCTTCTTCCCTTTGAAGTTTTGGAAATATCTATATAAAAATATAGTAAGCTTTGCAGCATAGCTTTCCGGGCATTCTGTTGGATAAGGTATATTTTCATAGTAAATTCCTGCCTCCGTTGTGTTCGAGACAATCATTTCTAAATCTCCGGAAGCGGCATAGTCTAGAAATTGATGCCATTCGGTGTACGGATTGATTATATCTTGAATAACCTTTACAGTCGTGGAACTTTCATATGGCCTTTGCTGCTGTAAACCTCTTTCGATTATAGTGAAACACCCCTTTTGCTGCCGCAGCTTTTCTACCGTTTGTCCACGAGGCGTAGCTCCTACAGACACGATGCCAGCCTGAAGTCCAAGACGTTCAACGGCCAGGTCGAAAAAAGCCCGTATGAAATTCCCATCCCCAATTTGCATAATTTTTATTGGATTACTCATCGCAGTCCTCCTACATCGTTACGCCATCTTTGAAAATGGCAATCTCCTTAAAGCCGAATCGTTCATTGCAAGTTTGTTTCTCTCCGGAGGCGAGCGCAATGATATAGTCGAAAAATTCATCGACCAGTGTCTCCATTATTTTGCCATCTACTAATTGGCCTGCATTAAAATCAATCCAATTCTTCTTACGCTGATAGAGTGGCGTATTTGTAGAAATTTTCACTGTTGGTGTTGGGCCTCCAAAAGGTGTGCCCCGTCCGGTGGAGAAGAGGACAATTTGACATCCCGAAGAAGCGAGAGCTGTTGTTGATACAAGATCATTCCCGGGACCATTTAGCAGGTGAAGCCCTTTTGTTTTCACCCGGTCGCCATAAGCAAGAACCTCCTCTACCTTCTGAAAGCCCCCTTTTTGAACACAGCCAAGTGATTTTTCTTCAAGAGTGGTGATGCCTCCCTCTTTATTGCCAGGAGAAGGATTTTCGTAAATGGGCTGATTGTATTTAATGAAATATTGCTTGAAATCATCAATAAGGCGGACAATATCCTCGAATACATTCTCATTTTTTGCCCGTTCCATTAAAATAGTTTCTGCCCCGAACATTTCAGGCACCTCCGTCAGGACGGTAGATCCTCCTGCCAAAAGAAGCTGATCAGAAAATGCTCCAATTAATGGATTAGCAGTAATGCCTGATAATCCATCACTTCCCCCGCACTTCAATCCTATTTTAAGCTCAGACACAGGGATATCTTCCCGGAGAAAGGCTTTGGCATACTTAAATGCGCTTTCCAGCAATATCTGTCCTTCCTCCATTTCATCTTTAGACTCCTGAACATTTAAAAACTGTACTCGATCTTCATCATATTCACCAATTGTCTTTTTAAAAAGATCAATATAGTTGTTTTCACACCCCAAGCCCAATACGATAACAGCGCCTGCATTTGGATGATGAATCAGGTTCGCTAAGATTTTTTGTGTATACGTCAAATCATCTCCAAGCTGGGAACAGCCATAAGGGTGAGCAAAGTGTTGCACACCATCAACATTATCTGCCTGATACAGTTGATTGCCGAGCTTGGCCAGATTTTCTGCGACTTTGTTGATGCAGCCTACGGTGTTAATGATCCATATCTCATTTCTTACACCTACCTGTCCGTCTTTTCGACGGTACCCCTTAAACGAGCGATTTTGATGCCGTGCTGCTACAAGTGCATGCTGCTTAGGAGAATACGTATAGTCAAGCTCCCCGGATAAATTGGTTTTCAGATTGTGTGAATGCACCCATTCTCCGGGACTGATGGCAGCTGTTGCGTGCCCGATTGAAAAACCGTATTTGTTAATGTTTTCCTTAACTTTGATTGGTTTGATTGCAATTTTATGCCCTTGCTGAATCTTTTCCTTTAATTCAATTGTCGTCGTTTCATCCACCTGTAGAAAAAGGCCTTGAGGAAGATCACTCAAAGCAATGACTACATTATCGTTTGGATGAATTTTAATCAATCTTGCATCGCTCATTAAAACCCCTCCTTTGAATCAAGCAGCCATTTTTTCAGTATGAACGATTGGCTTGACAAATTTGATAACGGCTAGAGAAGCAACAACAGCCAGTCCACCTGCAAGCAGGAATGCTGCGGAAAATGCACCTGTTTTATCGACAAGGAAGCCTGTTAAAGTTGGCCCGATAATACCTGCTATATTAGATATAAAGTGCATAAAACCACCGACAGAGCCCACTCGCTTTTGCTCTACTACATCATTGATAATCGCCCAATAAATCGCACCTGTTAGGTATAAGAAGAATACTGAAAGAGCTACAAGAGAAACTGCGCCGACAGTTGTGGTTACAATACCAGCACAACCAATACATACAGCGGAAAGGAATAAACAACTGACCAAAACAGCTTTCCGGGAGAACAGGATCCCTTTATCATTAAAACGCTTATAGAGAAAGTCAGATACGATGCCGCTTAACGCCAGGCCTAAAAACCCGAGAATCCAAGGGATCACTGTTACTAAGCTCATATCTTTCACATTCATCCCGCGTGCTTCTACCAAATAGCTTGGGAACCAAGTGAGGAAGAAGAAAAGAATATAGTTATAAGAGAAAAAGGCAAAAGCTGTAAACAAAACTGTCTTCTGCTTTAAATAATAGATTAAGCTATGTCCTGTTTCCACAACCGGTTTCTCCGCTGCTTCTTCATTTGCAAGAGGCGCTTTTTTCACCGTGTTTTTTGGTTTTTCTTTTACAACCTTGAACCATACCAAAGCCCAAATAAGCCCTATAAACATGATGGCAATAAATGAGTAGCGCCAGCCATACGCGATCGCGATATATCCGACAATCGGCCCAGCAATGGCACCGCCCAGGGGTGTACCACTATTCGCCAAACCAACGACAGATGCGCGATTTTCTGGTGGGAACCAGTTGTTGACCATCTTATTTATTGTTGCAGAAAGCGGCCCTTCCGCCATACCGAAAATAATCCGGACAATGATTAAAGACAGGAAGCCGACTACCAAAACAAGTGCGCCGCTAAATAATGACCAAACAATCATCGCAACAAATAGCGTCATCTTGGCACCAAATTTGTCAGATGCCATTCCTCCTAAAAAGTTAAAAATTGCATAACCAATAGAGAAGCTGCTGAAGACAATTCCCATTTGTGTTGCTGTTAAATGAATATCCTCCTGTATAAAAGGAGCAGCGATTGATAAGGCGGAGCGGTCTAAATAGTTAATCACTCCTGCAAGAAATAGCATCACAATGACAATTGTTTTCCCATCCCCAAATATGCTTTGCTGTTTCACCATTTTACACACCTCTTTTAATGCTAGATGCCCCTTCTTAAAAAGTATTTGGCAGGATTGCTTTCTTCGCTCCGCCATATTTCGCTGGAAGGGGGATGGTACTATAACCTACGAACTCGGCTGTGGTGGGGAAATGGCTCTTATTAAACGCCTGAGTATGCCATAAAGCCACCATCAACTGGAATCGTCACGCCTGTTACGAAGCTTGAATATCTATCGTCTGCAAGCCATAGAAGGGTTCCAAGTAAATCCTCAGGCTTTCCGAATCGTTTTTGAGGAGTAGCGGCGATGATTTTTTTAGATCGTGCCGTAAGCTCCCCTTTTTCATCCAAGAGAAGATTTCGATTTTGTTCCGTAACGAAAAAACCGGGTGCAATTGCATTTACACGGAGGCCGACATCTGCAAAATGGACAGCCATCCATTGTGTAAAGTTATTAATGGATGCTTTCGCAGCACTATAGGCAGGGACCTTTGTCATCGGGGCATAGGCGCTCATTGAAGAAATATTGATAATCGAACCCTTCGTTTTAATGAGCTCCTCACCAAATACCTGAGAGGCTAAGAAAGTTCCGATAAAGTTATTGGAAAATACTTGCTCAAAGCCCTGCTTTGTCAAATCAAAAAAGGTAGACTTTTCCTCCGCTTCGCCCCGATAGCTTTCATCTGCTGTGATGGCATCGGGATGATTCCCACCGGCGCCATTGATTAATAGATCCACCTGGCCAAACGCGCCTAAAATCTTACTCTTTGCCTTTTCAAGCATAGTTTGATCTAATACATCTGCGGAAATATGGATTGCCGAACCGCCAGCTTGCACGATGTCATCTGCTACCGCTCTGCCTTTTTTTTCTGTACGATTTATAATCACAATTTTCATGCGATGTTTTGCCAGCTCCCTGGCCATTGCCGAGCATAGAACGCCACTGCCTCCAGTAATGACAGCTACCTTATTTTCTAGGTGTTTATGCATCATTTTGTGCACCTACTTTCAAAATCACTTTTCTTACCTCTTCAGGATGCTGTTCGATAAACGCGAACGCCTCCTTCGCTTCACTCAAAGGGAAGGAATGTGTGATGAGTCCTTGCTCCTGAAGCTCCCCTTGATTTACAAGCTCCACAATTTTTTTGAATTGGAATGTTTGAAGGCGTGAGCCTTTAATAGACAGTTCCTTTTGAGTAATCGGCAACGGTACAATACCAACCGGCTCCTCTGCGAAACTCAATACAACGACACGTCCTGCCACCGATACAGCGTCTATGGATTGCTTGAATGTTTGCGAAATACATACTGCGTCAATAGAAACATTAACACCTTCAAAGTTCGTCCATTCGTTGACTGCATCCATTAGGGGGGTATGCTTCACATTGACCGTTACATCTGCGCCAAGCTTCTTGGCATAAGCCAGCTTATCTTCATCCAAATCTGTCATCATGATCGAGGCACCTGCCAGCTTTGCAAGCTTTAAAATACAGATACCAATCGGACCGGCTCCTTGAATAAGAACGGTTTCTCCTTTTTGAAGTTCCCCGCGAAATACAGCCTGTGCACCAATCGTATAAGGCTCAACAAGCACAGCCTCTTTAAGCGGTGTATCCGGGGCAATGTAATGCAATTGATTTTCAGGAAGGACAAATCTTTCGCGCATGCCACCGTCTTCATGCACACCAAAGACGGACAAGAACTGGCAGACATTCGGCTGCCCTTTGCGGCAGGCATAGCACTTACCGCAATAACGGATTGGCTCTACGACAACAGTATCACCAATTTTTAAAGTCGTTACATCTTCTCCAATTGCCGCTACTCGTCCAACCACTTCATGGCCAGGGACGCGAGGAAGTGTTGCCAAAGGATTTGAGCCGTGGTAAATATGCATGTCCGAACCGCAAATTCCGACATATTCTGTTTGAACAAGTACATCCTTTGGTCTTTCAATTTTCGGTTCTGCTACATCAACTAATTCCAATTCAAATGGTTTAACCACTTGCAATGCTTTCACGGATATCACCTAGTTTTTAAATTTTCATATGCATCCCATAATCCATGTAAATACATAATTCCAAGTGCACGATCATACAACCCGTACCCTGGGCGGCATTTCTCTCCCCAAATGTGTCGGCCGTGGTCCGGTCGAACATACCCATCATAATTTTGATCATTTAGTGTTTTAACGACATTTTTGATATCAATTGAACCATCAGAAGTATAATGGGATGTTTCAAAAAAGCTGCCGTTTTCAGCGATATTTACATTTCGAATATGCGCAAATGGTGCACGGTTGGCGTATTTTTTTGCAATGGCGACCATGTCATTTCTTGGATCTGCTCCCATTGAACCGGTGCAATAAGTAAAGCCATTGGATGGCGAATCAGAGATTTCTATTAATTTTTCATAGCTTTCCGCTCCTGTGATGATTCGAGGCAAACCAAAAATTGAATATGGAGGATCATCCGGATGAAGGGCCATCTTAATGCCGGCTTCCTCTGCGACTGGCAAAATTTCATTGAGGAAATAGGCTAAGTGTTCCCAAAGTTTTGCTTCATCGACATCCTTGTATTGCTCAAATAAATGAGAAAGATGCTCTAAACGTTCTGGTTCCCAGCCTGGCAAAGTCATGTCAGAAGAGGCATTTACCTCATCAACGAGTCTCTGGGGATCTATATTCATCACTTTTTCTTTATCGAAATAAAGAGCTGTAGAGCCGTCTTCCAACGGGTGGAATAAATCTGTGCGTGTCCAGTCAAATACAGGCATGAAATTATAGCAAATAACCCTTACGCCTGCTTCACCAAGATTACGAATCGACTCCTTATAATTTTCGATGTATTGTTCACGCGTTGGAAGACCAAGCTTAATATCCTCGTGTACATTGACACTTTCTACAACATCTGTATGGAAGCCATATGATCGGATATAGTTCACCTCTTCTTGGATTGCTTTCTTCGTCCATACCTCGCCAGCAGGTAAATGGTGTAGAGCCCATACAATCCCTTTAACATTTGGAATTTGTTTGACTTGCTCTAATGTAACGGTGTCATTTCCTCTTCCATACCATCGAAATGTCATATTCATGATTCATACCTCCTTATTGTTGTGAAAGCTGTTGAATATAGGACTTTGCCTTTTCTACTGCACCAGCATAGCCGTTTTTTGTATACGCTTTCTTTAAATCGCCACCAATTCCAACTGCCACCGCTCCCGCTTGGAGCCAATCATTCATATTAGACAAGCCGACACCGCCTGTTGGCATAATAGACACCTGGGGTAGGGGACCTTTTACAGCCTTTATATAGCTGGGCTCAAATTGATTTGCTGGAAAGAGCTTGATTATATCGCTTCCGCACTCTAGAGCGGCCACCATTTCCTTAACAGTCATACAGCCTGGCAAATAAGGAATACTATAACGGTTACAAACGGCTGCGATCTCCGAATGAAAGCTGGGACTAACGATAAAGTTCGCTCCATTCAAAATGGCATGTCTTGCTGTTTCAACATCTAACACCGTTCCTGCTCCTATCCATGCATCGGTATTACGCAGCTCCTTAAATGTGTCTTCAATAAAAGGTGTTGTATACGTTAACTCAATCGCTCGGATGCCTCCTGCAATCGCAGCCTGAGATAAAAGGGCCGCCTCCTCTGCACTATTGCCACGGATGACCGCCACTACCTTCGCATCCGTTAGCGCTTTCAAAACCTTGAATTTTTGCATAACCTTCCTCCTATCGTTCAATCATTTGTTCATCCCCAATAAATTGCTTAAGCTCCTTAAAAGACGGCAATCCTTCATTGTCTCCTTTAATAGTAGCTACGAGTGCGCCTGCCCCATTTGCAAGACGAAGACGTTCATCAATCGTTTCTTGATTTAAGTAGCCATAAATGTACGCCGCATCAAAAGCATCACCGGCACCAACCGTATCAACTGCTTTTATTTTGTATGCTTCATGCTCAGTCCAATGTCCGTTCGCATACACAGTTGCTCCCTGCTCGCCTTTCTTAATCACCATCTCTTCCATTTGATAGCGTGCTTGAACCTCCTCAACAGACTCACTTCCAAATAGCCATTCAAACTCTTCAGCACCTGCTAAAAAAATCGTGACAGAAGGGTAGATGGTTTCATAAACTGCTCTTGCCTCTTCAATGGTCCATAGCTTCAATCGCAAATTCGGATCAAATGAAATGGGGATATGTCGTTTTTTTGCAAAGTCTATTAACTTTCGTACCACTTCAATATGATGTTTGCATACTGATAAGTACACTCCACTGATGTGTAATAGATCAACGTTTTCGAGAACCGATTCACTGATTTTGTCCACTGTTAACTCTAGCAAGGGAGAAGGCTGACGGTAATAAAACGATTTACCTGCGCCATTTTCTTGGATTTCTTTAAAGTAAACGGATGTTGCATATCGCTCTGATCGATTTACATCCGATACATCTATTCCTTCACCTCGAGCAAAGTTGTAAATGACTTTCCCAAATTCATCATCACCTAAGCAGCTAATCCATTTCGCCTCAAGGCCTAAACGTGCTGCGCCAATTGCAAAGTTTAGCTCTGCACCACCGACTGCCCGCTCAAAAGAATGAACAAATCGGAGTGGGCCCGTTTTTGTTGGATTAAAGACGACCATCGCCTCTCCAATCGTTGCAATTCTTCTTTTCTTCAATACAAACGCTCCTTGCCCCTTAGGTCAAAACAAATATATCGGTTTACTAAATCGGTATAGTTATCGTAACATGCAGATACTAAACATTGCAACGAGTTTTTTTAGATCCTTTCCGGTCATAATTCCTTCAATTATAAATCCTGTCTCAGGCGTGTTGATTAGCCATATTTTAGGCAGGAAATCAGGTCGGGATGGTGGGAAGGCGAAAAGGTCGTTTCGTTCCCATCATCCACTTGAGGGTTCATCAACAGCCCTGGCATTTTCCGAATATCCCCATAACAAATCCCCTCCAAGTGGAGGGGATCATATCCGTTTCGAGAGCTCTTCCTTGAGATCACTTTAGATTTTCTGGGTTGAGAGGCTCCAGGTCGGGAACGACGAAGAGGCCGTCTTTGCGGATCAGTTCGCCGTCGAAATAGATCTCCCCACCGCCATAGTCGGAGCGCTGGATGTTGACCATATCCCAGTGGATGGCGGATGTATTGCCATTGTTGCACTCCTCATAAGCCTTGCCGGGAGTGAAATGGAAACTGCCGTTGATTTTTTCATCGAAGAGTGTGTCCAGCATGGGATGATGGATGTTGGGATTGAGTCCCAGGCTGAATTCCCCTATGTAACGGGCCCCTTCATCGGTATCCAGGATTTTGTTCAACTTCTCGGTTTCATTGGAGGTCGCCTTCACAATTTTTCCGTCCCTGAACTCCAGGCGGACATGATCAAACTTGGTTCCTTGATAGACCGTAGCCGTATTGTAGGTGAGAACTCCGTTGATGGAATTCCGGACCGGAGCGGTGAAAACTTCCCCGTCAGGGATGTTGTGTTCCCCGGCGCAGGGAATCGCCGGTAGTCCCTTGATGGAAAAAGTGAGATCGGTATCCGGACCTTTGATATGAACCCGGTCCGTCTTTTCCATCCGTTCCACCAGAGGTTTCATCCCTTTTCCCATGCGCCCATAGTCCACATTGCAGACATTGAAGAAAAAGTCCTCAAAACCCTCGGTGCTGGTCCCTGCCAGCTGGGCCATGGAGGGATTGGGATAGCGCATGACCACCCACCGAGTGTTATTGACACGCTCATCATGAACCCGACGGTTGTACCGCTCGGTATAGATCTTCATCTGATCCGAAGGAACATCCGCCAGTTCATTGATATTCTCCCGCCCCCGGATGGCTACATAACAATCCATCGCCTTCATCCGTTCATAATCAAGCCGGGCCAGCAACTCCATATGCTCCTCGGTGGTTTCCAAGAGCTGTGCCCGCAACAATGCATCCCGGTTCACTTGATAGAAGGGAAAGCCTCCCGCGCGATAAACTTCTGTGATCAAAGCCCGAGCGAGTTCTTCCTTCTCCCCGAACAGATCGATCAGAACATTTTCTCCCGGTTGCACCTTCATCGAGTGAGTGACCAACAACCGGGCCAACTCATTGACACGCGGATCTCGCATAGTTAAAACCCCTTTAAAATTGTGTGTTTTGTCAGGCGTGTTGATTAGCCATATTTTAGGCAGGAAATCAGGTGGGGATGGTGGGACGGTGGAGAGCCTTTGCACCCATAGGGCACAAGTCTCGCCAGGGTCGCTTTCCGCTCCCGGGTCTCGCTATGCGTTCTTTGCAAGAGA
>NZ_JBNPXF010000039.1:0-12243 GCF_050433445.1 Kroppenstedtia sanguinis
AAATTGGGCGACCTTTCCCCTGTAGAGCATCGGGAAAAAGTCGCCGCATAACCGTTCTTTTTTTCATTGTCTACTTGACGGGGTCAAGACCAAAGGGGCCGTTTTTTCTGTTGTTTATTGTTTATTACCGGAAGGGCAAGCGATCGGTTCGCCAGATCATTTTGCCCAGCACGTGGTCGATTGGGACCGGGCCGATCTCTCGGCTGTCTCTGCTGTTATCTCGGTTGTCCCCCATGACAAAGACATGGTTTTCAGGGATTTTATATTTGGTTTGGTGATAGGGATCCGTTGTATCGTCCAGGGTATAGGACTCTTCCAGCAATTCATTGTTACGATACACCCGGTTGTCTTTGAATTCCAGGATATCTCCCGGCTTTCCAACTACCCGTTTCAGCCAGCGGCTGTCGGTTTGCTCTTTTCCTGTGAGCAACCGGTAGAGAGAGGCTTCCTTCAATTCTCGGACCAGAGTATGTTTCTCCTCGATCTGGCTGTCGATGACCACGATATCCTCGTATTCGGGAGTTTGGTTTAAAGTATGGGGGATTTTAGATACAAAGATATAGTTCTTGTCCTGAAGTGTCGGCTCCATGGATTGACCGTGAACTTCCGCCGGTTCGATCAAGAAGGTGGTGATCAACAGGGCGAGAACGGCGGCCACGGCGATGGAGAGTATCCATTGAAATAGAGTTAGAATCGGTTTCATCGTGTTTTTCCTCCATATGGGAACCAGCTCTTTGCAAAAGGGGAAGGGGATATCTGTGATCAAGTTCGTTCAAGGATATTTATCATAGTAACATATCCAGAGCATCAACTGATCTCGGTTTCCAGATCTGCTACCCGTTTTTCTACGTATTTCACATCTTTACGTCCATAAAAAGTCTCCGCTTTTTCAAGGATGCAGGTCGTGTTGTATTCGGGAATTCCTGCGTATTCTTCATAGACCCCTTTGGGGATGAGGATATTTCCCTCTGGCCAGTGCACCTCCAAGTTGCCGGAGCGGATCGGGGCAAAGCGTGCCTTACCGTGAAAGCGTCCGTGCTGGTTATACAGGACGATCGCGTCCCCTTCTTCGATGAAGAGCTTCGCAGCATCTTCCTGATGGATCAGTACATCCAAACGATCTGCGTTATTAAAGGGATCGGTCTCACTATAGATCATGGAGTTAAATTGTTTGCCCCGTCGGGTGGTGATCCGGAAGTGCCCTTCCGTTTCTCGATGTTCTGGCAGTTCTATAGGAAGAAGGTTGCCCCTGCCATCCGGGGTGGGACAGACCCCTCCTTCACACAACCAAGCCCCTCCCCATTGGAACACATCCCCCTGTTTCTGCAGATGCTGGATTCCGTCGTAGTCCGGTGCGGCCTGGGCGATCTCTTCCCGGATCTGTTGCGCATTTTCCAGGCGGAGACGCTCTTTGGCCTCGGGCTTGACCCGTGCCGCCAAGTTGAGGTAGATTTGCCACTCGGGGCGGGCTTCTTCGATCCGAGGCCCCTCGATTTCCGGGGAGAAATAGACCATTCTCTCCGTAGAAGTAGAGGTGCAACCTCCAGGTTGCTCATACCGGGTCATCGCCGGCAAGACAATCACCGCTTCTCTAGCGTCCAGCAAAGTGGAGGTATTGAAGATAATGTCCTGGTGTACCCGAACATCCAGCTCCGTCAGGCTACGGCGAACGAAGTCCGGATCAGGCATGGTTTCCAAAAAGTTGCCGCCGGAGAGGTAGTAAAGACGGGTCTTCTGCTCGTGATCCTCAGGAAGGAGGGCGTTCTCCAGGGTGATACCGACGATATCCCCCTGCCAACGGGGGATTTCAAAGTCCCACACCTTTTCCAACCGTTGCAGGTTGGTCTCGTCAAAGCCACCCCCAGGTAAGCTGAAGGGGTCGGCCCCCATTTCACCGGAACCTTGAACGCCGGAGTGTCCCCGGATGGGCATGACACCGCAATGTTCCCGGCCGAGAAACCCGCGGAGCAGAGCGAGATTGGCTACCTGGGAAATATTATCTGTACCGAAACGATGTTGGGTCAGCCCCATGGACCACACGAAAACAGCGGATTGCGCCCCGGCGAGAAGTTCAGCGAACTCTTGCATCCGTTCTCGACTGAGCCCTGAGGAACGCTCCAGCTCCGCCCAATCGGTTTTTTCGATGTGTTCTTTCAGGGATTGATAGCCGTGGGTGTGTGCCTGAACAAAGGAATGGTTGATGGCAGAACCGGGGTTCTGCTCCTCCATTTCAAACCAGTGCTTCATCACTCCGTTCATAAAGGCGATATCTCCGCCGATGTTCACCTGGTAAAAATCGTCGGCGATCCGGGTGCCAAACAGGGCGGAATCTGGTATGGAGGGAACCCAGTAGGCATCCATCGACGGTTCATGATAGGGATTGATGACGATAATCTTGGTTCCTTTGCGCTTGGCGGCGTACATATATTTGGTGGAGACGGGCTGGTTGTTGGCGGCGACTGATCCCCAGAAGACAAGAACGTCTGTTCCGATCCAATCCTTGTAGTTGCAACTGGAGGCTCCGATTCCGAGGGAGCGTTTCAGAGCGGTTTTGGATGGAGAGTGGCAGATTCGCGAAGCATTATCGATATGATTGGTACCCAGAAAACGCGCTACCTTGGCGGCGGTGTAGTAAGTTTCGTTGGCGATTCCCCGGGACGTCAGATAAAAGGCAAACTGTCGGGGGCCCAATTTTTTCATTTTTTCCGCGACCCGATCTAAGGCTTCATCCCAGGAAATGCGCCGGAATTTGCGATCTCCGGGTTCCCGGAGCAAGGGATAGGGGATCCGCCCCAGATTACGAAGCTCTTCGCTACTCAGTTTGCGCAGTTCATCGATGTCTTGGTGAAGAATTTCCGGTTTCATCGCCGGCATCGTATTGAGGCGCAGGACATTGAGGCGGGTGGTGCACAGATGAGGTCCGGTCAAGGTCTGATCCTTTAGACCAGCCACACCCAATGCACAACCGTCACAGACCCCCTGGGTCAGGATCCGGTAGGCATAGGGCAGATTGTCCCGGTTCTTCCAAACGACTTTCATCGTGTCCCGGATATGCCGGGGTTTTGTCTTCTCCATCCCGAAGGGAACGTAGCTTACCCAATGGTTGGGGTCCGGTATTTTAGGAAGGGAGACAGGACCGGTGTGTCGGGTTTTTCCCATGATGAGTCCTCCTTGCATGATCCATTTCACCTAAAAGGAATGCCCCTTCAGGCTGTGAAGGGGTACAGAAATTTTAGATAACACACTCATATGGTAGCATGAGACCCGGATCCTCACAAGGCGGAGAAAGCGCGATATCACAACGTATTTTTTTACTTTTTTGCGGATTCGCCCCTTTATGGATGCGATGTTTATTCAATGCAACCGCCTTTTTTTCAGGTGTGTGGATGATCTGGATTTCAGGTGGGGAAGTCGCGTTCGACCCATTAAAGTAAACAATTCATTTTAAGATCATCAGGAGAGAAGTGGCCTATCCATTTTCGCTTCCGCATAAAAATAACTTGATAAAGGGAGAGGATGCTGGTTCATATGGAGGGAATATTGCAATTATTGGTTCAGTTCTTTTGCTATGATGGGGAAAAGGGTTCCTAAGATCGGCGTCCGAGGAGGTGGGGAAATGACGAGTGAGGCTTTGGTGACCAGCCCCTTTGGTGTGGGGGCAGTCATCACATCTCTTATCGCCTTATCTTTTTGGCTGGATCGTCGGTTCAGATTTTTTTCCTGGTTAGGTACGGCGATTTTGGTGATCACCGGAGGGGCTGTCCTAGTGAATCTGGGGGTGATCCCTTCCTCTGTGGGGGAAGAAGAACTGAATCCTGTCTATATTTTTTCAGGGGACTACGGAGTTCCTTTGGCGATCGTGTTGCTCCTGTTAGCGACGGATTTTGGCCAGGTTCGCTCTTTGGGCAGGTCGGCGTTGGTAGCCTTTGCGTTGGGAGTGGTGGGGACGGCTGTCGGTGCAGTAGTGGGGGTTTGGTTGACTGCAGGAGGGATCGGCGGAGAAGCGTGGAAATTGGGCGGTCAGTTTGCCGCCAGCTATATCGGCGGAGGGATCAACTACGCCGCTGTTGGCAATGCCTTGGGAACCTCGGAAACGATGTATGCGACTGGAGCCGCAGCAGATAACATCATGACGAATATATGGATGGTGATGACGGCGATCCTACCGGTGATTCTGGTTCGTTGGTATCCTAGTATTCGCACCCGGTCCGCTCCAGTGGCGAAACGTCGAGAAACTTCATTTTGGAACCGGGGGGAATGGGGAATTCAGGATTTGGTCCTTCTGTTGGCCATCTCCTTTACAGTGGTGGCGGTGGCGGAAGCGATCACTCTCTGGATGGATAGATGGATCGGTTTGGAGATTCCGTCGGTAGTCTGGTATACCACCTTGGCTTTGCTGTTGGCGGTTTTCACTCCGGTAAAGCGGTTAAAAGGTGGGGAAGAAGTGGGCAACTTCATCCTTCATTTTTTCTTCGCCACAATGGGGGCAGGCACAATCCTGGGCACGCTGGTGGACAAAGGGCCGGTGGTGTTCCTGTTTATTTCGATTGTGGTTGGAATTCACGGCCTCATCATTTTTGGAATGGGGCGGATTTTCAAGGTGGAAGTGGAGATGTTGGCGGTAGCTAGCCAGGCTTGTGTAGGTGGCCCATCCACAGCCCTTGCCCTGGCCAGTTCCAAAGGATGGACTACTCTAGTCACCCCTGCCGTTTTGTTGGGGGTGCTAGGGTATGCGATTGGAAATTATGTCGGGATCTTCATGGGGCAGTGGATGCACTGGATATTGACAGGAGGATAAATGTTCAAAAAGCCGACTTCCCGGTCGGCTTTTTCCAGCTTCCATCGGAGTGGAGAAAAAGGCGGCCCTGATCATCCGGGATGGTTTTCGATCTAAAACCATGAGTATACTTCCTACGACGAACCACAATCTTGTATGATAAAGAGCGAGTAAAAACTCCTCTGAAAATATGGCGAATCACAGGGCTGTTGATTAACCATAAGTGGATGATGGAAAGAGGGAAAGGATCCTTTCCCTCTTTCCATTGCCCCCATCGTAAAATATGGCTTAAGGGGACAGAGATGGTGGGAGAGCTATGATCTCTTGCAAAGAGCGCAAAAGCTCTTCACCGTCCCACCATCCCCACCTGATTTCCTGCCTAAAATATTATGAATCAACACGCCTGCCCTGTATCGATTTAACAGCGAGAAAGGACGATATGATGTTGTCAAATTCGCTCAAACGGCAATCGGTTAGCAGTGTGGTATACGACACTCTGGAAAAGGAAAATTATTGAATTGGATTATAAACCAGACCAACAGCTGAACGAGGAGATGTTGACAAAGGAATTAGATGTCAGCCGGACGCCTCTTCGGCAGGCGCTGCATCGGTTGGAGCTGGAGGGTTTGATCATCCGGAGGGTAAACGGAAGAATCGCTGTCGCCTCGATCACAGTGGAAGAGGCGGAGGAAGTTTTTGAGGTCAGAGAGGTGTTGGAAGGTTTGATCGCCAAGGAGGCGACCCAACATATTACTGCGGAGCAAATCGGGAAACTAGAAGAAGTATTGACACTGATGGAGAGGGCTGCGGAAAAGAAACAAAGTCTGAGCCTCATCCGGCATGGAAGCGCATTTCATCATATTTTGTATGAATCCGGGCACAACGAAACTGCGATCCGCTTTTTAGATCAATTAAACAGTCGAATTGAGCGGTATCGCCGTCTGGGCGGCTACCTAAATCCGGAATATATGCCGATGCTCCCTGTTCAGGAACACCAAAAAGTTTTTCACTTCATCCGGGAGCGAAAAGCAGAAGAGGCTGAATGGGCGATGCGGGCACACATTCGGCGTAGTTTGGAGTTGACCAAGGAGACGCTAAGCTATCACATCGATCGAGATTCATCGGATACATAAACTGTTTTGCCTGCTATTGACTCAGATTGTATATTTGTATACATTTGTGATGTAAGCGACCAACATCTTCACTTACAGGGGTTAGTCGTCCGCTGGCATCCGGAACCTGTGGCTTTGGGATGGATCCGCTTGGGGATCTCTATTTGGGGAGATGTCTCCTTGTCCTTCGTTTTGAAATCGTTTACTTTCCTGTTGAGTCTGTCCCTTAACGTCGATCATCATAGGGAGGCGCTAAATGATGCGAACGGAACAGGATTATCGGCCGGGTCTTGAAGGAGTGATCGCCAGCAAGACGGAAATCTCATTCCTGGATGTGGATGCGGAAGAGATTGTTTTGCGTGGCTATGATCTGATCGAACTGGCCAAAAAAGTTCAATATGTAGACGTGATCGCCCTTCTCCTCGACGGAAAACTTCCCAGTGAAGAGGAGCGGGAAGCCTTGGAGGAGGATCTGAAAGCGGATGTTGATCTTCCCGAAGCGGTTCTATCGGTGCTGAATTTACTCCCGCAAGAAACCCATGGGATGGATGCGTTGCGGACGGGGATTTCGGCCCTCGCCAGCTTTGATGAGGAACTGGAGGATCGTTCACGGGAAGCCAATCGCCGGAAAGCGATTCGCTTATTGGCCAAAGTACCGACGATCATCGCTAATAGTTACCGAGTCAAAATGAAAAAATCTGTAGTTCAACCCCGGAAAGATCTACCTTATAGCGCCAACTTTTTATACATGCTGACAGGGAAGGTGCCTTCAGATAGTGAAGCACAAGCCTTCGATCAGTCGCTGATCGTGTACAGCGAACATGAAATGCCGAATTCAACATTTGCCGCCCGGGTGATTGCCTCAACCCTGTCCGATTTTTATGGAGCCTTGACAGGAGCGGTTTCTTCACTGAAAGGGACTCTCCACGGCGGAGCCAATGAAGCAGTAATGAAAATGCTCCTGGAGGCCCAGTCGAAAGATCGGATAGAGCCCTTGATTTTGGAGAAATTGCGTAACAAAGAGCGGATTATGGGATTTGGTCACCGTGTGTACATGGGGAAAATGGATCCGCGTGCGCTACTGATGAAACAGGCCTTGCTGAAATTGACGGAAGAGAAAGGCCAGAGCGACTTATACGAAATGTGCGAAATCGGGGAAGCGGTTATGCTTCGGGAGAAAGGGCTCTATCCTAACCTCGATTATTACGCCGCTCCGGTTTACTATCTATTGGATATTCCGATTGACCTTTATACGCCGATCTTTCTGGCAGCGAGGACAGCGGGGATCAGTGCCCATGTGATCGAACAGCACGATCATAACCGGCTGTTCCGGCCGCGCATTCACTATACGGGACCGCGGAACCTCCATCCTTAAAATGCGAAAATAATTTTCACTAAATCGAAGGGGAGGCAAGAATCATCATGACGAGCCCTGTGACACTATCAGGAGCCCATACATTCGATAAAATTCTGGTGGACATCGCCGACTACGTTGTAAAAGGCGAGATTGACAGCCATGAAGCCTATGAGACAGCACATTACGTCTTGTTGGATACCTTGGGGTGTGGCCTGCTTGCTCTTCGCTATCCCGAATGCACCAAACATTTGGGGCCGATCGTCCCGGGAACGGTGGTCCCCCATGGTACACGGGTTCCAGGCACGCAGTTTGAGCTGGACCCGGTTCACGGTGCGTTTAATATCGGGTGTATGATCCGTTGGTTGGATTACAATGACACGTGGCTGGCCCAAGAGTGGGGACATCCCTCAGACAACTTGGGGGGAATTCTGGCAGTCGCCGATTATCTGAGTCGGAGGAATATCGCTGAAGGGAAAGATCCCCTGACGGTGAAAGACGTATTGACAGCCATGATCCAAGCGCATGAGATTCAGGGAATTTTAGCCCTGGAAAACAGTCTGAACCGTGTGGGTCTTGACCATGTGCTGTTTGTCAAAGTTGCATCCACAGCGGTTGTGACGGCAATGCTGGGCGGGAATCGGGAGCAAGTGCTAGCTGCTCTGTCCAATGCATGGATCGATAACTCCAGTCTGCGGACCTACCGTCATGCGCCCAACACAGGATCGAGGAAATCCTGGGCGGCTGGGGATGCTACTAGCCGTGCCGTTCGGTTGGCCTTGATGGCGGTAAATGGAGAGATGGGGTATCCGACGGCTCTATCCGCCAAAACGTGGGGATTCCACGATGTCCTGTTTAAAGAAAAGGAATTAAAACTGGCTCGGCCCTTGGATTCTTACGTTATGGAAAATGTTCTGCTGAAGGTGGCCTATCCGGCGGAGTTTCACGCTCAGACAGCGGCGGAGTGCGCGATTCAGCTCCATGAAGAAGTGAAGGGGCGGCTGAATGAGATCGACCGTGTCGAGATTGCCACCCACGAAGCTGCCATCCGGATTATCGACAAAAAGGGACCCCTCTCCAACCCAGCCGATCGCGACCATTGTTTGCAGTACGTCACAGCGATCGGACTGCTTTTTGGGGAGTTGACAGCCGATCATTACGAAGATGATGTGGCCAGTGATCCGCGTATCGATGCACTACGGGAAAAGATGGTGGTTACCGAAAATCAGCAATACAGCCAAGATTATCTCGATCCTGACAAGCGGTCCATCGCCAACGCGATCCGGGTTTACTTTAAGGATGGCACGGCAACGGAAGAGGTGGAGTGCCAGTATCCCATCGGACATCGCAGACGCCGGGAGGAAGGGATACCGAAGTTGATCGAGAAATACAAGGCCAACCTGGCGACACGTTTCCCTAAGCAACAGGTGAATCAAATACTGGATCTGACGTTGGCTGACCGGGAGCGATTGGAACAGACGCCGGTGCCTGACTTGATGAAGGCATTGGTCATCTGAGAAGCAGGTGGGGAACTCTCCCTACATGCCAGGTGTATCCGTGATATTCTGTACGACATCCAGTTGATGGGAGGGAATCTCCATGTCATGGCTGATCGAAGAAGAACGCAACCAATCAGAATTGGCCGCAGATTTCCGTCGTCGGATCCAGTCTCCCCCGATCCTGAAAATTCCCGGGGCCCATGATGGGATGGCGGCATTGATCGCCAAACGGATGGGCTTTGAAGCCCTTTACCTATCCGGGGCGGCGTACACGGCGAGCCGGGGACTGCCTGATCTCGGAGTGATCCACTCGGAGGAGATTGCTACCCGGGCGCGAGATTTGGTGCGCGCGACGAGCCTTCCTCTTCTAGTCGATATCGATACGGGTTTCGGTGGAGTATTAAATGTAGCGCGTACCGCACGGGAGATGGTGGAGGCGAAGGTGGCCGCCGTTCAGATGGAGGATCAGCAACTTCCGAAAAAATGCGGCCACTTAAACGGAAAACAGTTGGTCTCAACAGAAGAGATGGTGCAAAAAATCCAAGCGATCAAGGAGACGGCTCCGTCTTTGGTGGTTGTAGCCCGGACCGATGCAAAAGGTGTCGAGGGAATCGATGCCGCCATTTACCGGGCTAAGCAATATGTAGCAGCAGGGGCGGATGCTGTTTTTCCAGAAGCGTTGCAGGATGAAGAGGAGTTTCGGCGGTTAGGTGCTGAAGTGGATGTGCCGCTCTTGGCCAATATGACAGAGTTCGGTCGCACCCCCTATTACACCGCCGATCAGTTTCAAGCATGGGGTTTTCGGATGGTAATTTATCCGGTCACTTCCCTGCGGGTGGCGGCCAAAGCCTATGAACGGGTTTTTTCCGAAATCATGAATACAGGTACCCAAAAAGGTTCGCTGGAAGATATGCAAACGAGGCAAGAGCTGTATGACACCATTCGTTATTACGATTATGAAGAATTGGATGGGAAAATCGCCAAGACGATTTTGCCTGAGATCGATTCCTCCAAGAGCTGATTGAGCAGCTTCACCTCTGTTGCGCAGAAACACCCTGTCCGAATCCTGAAGATCGACAGGGTGTTTTTTGTTGGCTGGAAAGTTTTCAGCTATTCTTTGGACCCGATTTCATCAAATCCAAGATAAATGCTTTTAGATCGACGATACGCCAGTGGCGGGGTTTTTGATCCGTACCGGCGATGATGATCGGAGCCACCGAGTCGATTCGGTGTAAAGAACCGTGACCGGCACCTCCCTTGTGCTGGGGTGAGGAAGTATCGGCCAATTCATAGCCGGGGCGAGTTGTCACCACCAGAAAACGACCGGCATGGGAGTTCAGGGAAGCGGAGAGGCGAGCTAGGGCATCAGGGAAATCGCCGTATGAGAGGCACTTTTTTGTCTGATCCAAGGATAGATCGAGAGCAGCCGGGTCTCCTTTCAGATCCCAAGCTTGTTCATAGGAGTCCGTCCAGTCTTCACCCATCCGGTATAACAACTCTTGATCTGTGGTAGCATTCAGCACCCGAATCCAGTCACCTTTATCGGGGAAGGCAATCAGGTCGATCCGCTCATCTGTTTTCAGGATGTCCGCCAGAGTCTGCAAAGAGATCTCTTCCTTCAAGGAGTAGACATAAGCAGAGCGTTCGTTGACGGCCAAGACCAGTTCTGTTTGGTCATCGGGGGGATGACCGGGTTGTAGCACATGGTATTCTTGGAAAAGTTGATCTAGCCGAACGACAGGGTTTTGATCTGAGGGGTGGATGGGAGTTTGCCCGCCATCTCCCGCGATCACCCAAATGATTTTCTCTAGCGCTTCCTCCCAACTGGAAAAGCTGTCCAGTAATTTTTGGAGGTTTTGGTCCAGTTTTTGAAGTCCTTGTCTTTCTGCGGCCCCACCTCCCTTTTTATGAATAGGTTTGTCCAGATCAGGTAGATAGACAAACAGAAAATCTGGTAGCCGGTTTTCTTGGATCAAATATCGGGTGGTTTCAATGGCGTAATCATCATTAAAGCCGAATTCCTGGGCAGGCCCCTCGGAAAGAGGAACTTTCTCCTGAAGCGGATTGGAAAAGGCACCTAGAGATAAAAAATCGGGTCCTTTCCCCTTCAACCGTTCCGGGAGCGGGGTGGGGGAGGCCATCCACGAGGGAAAGGAGAGGACATGGTTTGCCCTTCCTCGATAGATCATCCCGTTGATAGAACCACTCTGGATTCCCCGATCAGCCAATTCTTCGTAAACCGTCGGAGTCTCTTTGCTCAAATGACTATTGTTGAGATGAATGGCTGCGTCTTCGATGGTTTGCTGGATACCATCGCTGACGATTTCATGAAGGCCGGTTCCATAGTTGACCAGTCGCTTTTCCTTTAGATCAAACCAAATCAACCCAGGAATTCGATGTTGGTCTGGGTAAGTCCCGGTCAGCAGGGTGCTGTCCACTGTGACGGACATGGTAGGGAAGGAGCTGACCATTTCTTTATTATAGATTCCCTGTTGAATCAAATAGGAGAGTGCGGGAAGCTCTTTATTGTTGACTCCCTGATCGATGGCAGGGGACATGAGGGAGTCGACTAGGATCCAGATCACTTTTCGGTCAGTGTTGGCCGTGGGACTCAGGCGGTCCAAGTCGTGCTCATGCTGTTTAGGCTTAGAAAATTGATAATAGAGATAGATCAGGATCAAAAGCAATAAAAGGACCAACACCCAGCGCATCCGGAACACATCCTTATATAGAAGTTCATACCCCAATCGTGGCTCTTTCGGAGCGGTTTTATGCACCACAATATGAATGAACAATCATTCATATTGTGGTATACTGTATTTACTGTGGAGAGAGGAGTGGCATTGTGCAACAGGAATTTGAGCTGACTGTCCGATCCACGGATGTGGACATGATTGGTCACGTCAATCATGCCAAGTATCTGGAGTATTTGGAATGGGCTCGTTTTGAATGGTTGCGTGAGATCGGCCTGACCATGGAAGAGTTCCACCGACGCGAAATCTTGCCAGTGGTGGTTCATGTCAGTATCGACTATATGAAAGAGTTGAAGTTTGACGAGCAGATCCGCATCATCTCTGATCTCGCCCGAGTTGGGAAAAAAAGCAGTGTGATCGGGCAGACTATCTACAATTCCGCTGGCGAGTTGGCCTGCCAGGCTGAAGTTACCTGGGTGATGATCGATGCTCAGAAGCGAAAGGCGATCGAGTTGCCGCCGGAAATCAAACAGATGCTGCAGGGAATTTGAAGAGGCTTTTGATAAGCCTCTTTTTGTACGTTTCCAACATTTGCGGTCGAATTCAGGGAAAGTTCACAGCAAGGGTGTACAAAACTGCGGATAAAATCGATAAACTGAAAGATGAGGATAAAGCTTTTTTATGACCCTTACAAGCGTTGTGAAAAAGTCGTCTATCAGGCGTGTTGATTAGCCATATTTTGGGTGGGGAGATCGTGTTCACCCACGCGACCGTTGCCATCCGGCAAGGAAGTGAAAACTGGCCGCTC
>NZ_JBNPXF010000040.1:0-12183 GCF_050433445.1 Kroppenstedtia sanguinis
ATGGGTTTTCGGTTTGGTCACTTGAAAACTTCTCCATGATGGGGTGAAGTCCTTTTTCTATGCCTGAGGAGCCTTGCTGCTCAAGGGGTTTGAAAACTGCAAAAGGCTCACTTGTATAAATCAAGGAAAATTTAAATGATTTTCAATATCGGTTAATCACCTCAATATTGCTACGATTGCTTTGTGGGAACGGAACACGGGAGCGTTTGTTGGCTAAACCAAGTCGGACACCGCCGTGACTAAATTCAAGTGGGTCTTAAATATTTTCAATTCGATGGCGGAGTGAGATCAACATATAGCCGATCTAATGTACGAAAGAAGAAGACGAGATAGATAAAAAGAGAACTATTCAACACCTAGAAGAAGAATCATGGGTGCGGCAGTTAAGGAGGATTGTTCGCCTCGCTTGTGATGAGAAAAGAAGGTTTCCTTCCCTCCTTTGTGGCTTTTGGACAATCCATGATTGTACATCGCTAATTTAAAATTGGAATAACTGTTGTACTGCAAAAAAACGAAATGGGCAGATTACAGCTTCATCGAAAGACGTCAGGTGATCAGCTTGGATGAATTTAGCCCCCTCAACCTTCAATCGGTTAAGGGGGCTATCCAGATAAGAGCAGGCGCCTCACATTTATATATAAAGCTACAGGGCTGTTGATTAGCCTTATTTTGGGTGGGGAGATCGTGTTCACCCACGCAACCGTTGCCATCCGGCAGAGAAGTGAAAACTGGCCACTCCAAATCTGACCATCGGGCAGGGGCAAAGCCTTACGGAAGCAACACAGGGAAGAGGTTGCCCCTAAACGCCCTCTCGTAAGACTTCTCCACTGGGTAGGATGGCAACCTTGCTATCGAGATTTAGTGCCTGTGGTGCAACCTTAATCTAGAGCTTCAGCTCCTTTGGATTGTAGTGCCCGTAGCGCAAAGGTCACTTTGGTGGTACACGACTCCCTCCACCGCCCATTTTTTGGTTAATCAACAGCCCTGTCTTTTTATTAACCTTTGCCACTGACAAGGTTTTATCTTACTTCATTTTTTGTATTAGAGGATACTTGGCAAATTGTCTCGTCCCCACAATTTCCGGTGGGAAAGACAGTTCGTTTGTTGACGATCCAATCGTATACTTTTTGACCGAAATTTAAGTGTATAGATAAAATCAGAAAAAATCAGCAGTCTCTCTTCGATGGCCGATCGGAGAGGTGACTGCTGCATAAAACTTGCTATATTCCTCGCATGGACCCGGTCGGCGGACCCAACCAACGGTGGGGTGGAAAATCACAGATGGGATGGTGGGGATTTGATTCGCCTTTGCGCTCTTTGCAAGAGATCGGAGCCGCCCCACCATCCCGCCCCCGCCTTGCTGAAAAACAAGATCAAAGTTGCCTGAAGGGGCACTAGTCAATCCCGATTGCCCAGGATGCGGAGCAGATAGATAAACATGTTGATGAAATCAAGATAGAGGGCCAGCGCTCCCATAATCGCCGTTTTGGTGTGGGTATCCTCATCCATGTTTTCATCCTGAATCCCTTTGATCTTCTGAATATCGAAGGCCGTCAGCCCGCAAAAGATGATGACACCCAGATAGGAGATCGCCCAGTACAACGCAGAACTCTGCATAAACCAGTTGACGATGGAGGCGATGATCAGGCCGATCACAGCCATGAACAGGATGTTTCCCAGCTTGGAGAGATCCCGCTTCGTCACCGCCCCGTAAAGCGCGAACACCCCGAACATCCCTGCCGTAATAAAGAAGACTTGGGTAATCGATACTGGCGTATACACATATAGCAACGGAGACAGCGTCACTCCGTTGAGAGCGGCATATAGGAAAAAGCAGAAGGTAGCTGTTCCTGCCGCCATTTTATGGACACGAGCCGCCAGGAAAAAGACAAGGATCAGTTCGCCAATCATTAATCCAAACAGAACCCCGGAATGCTGATAGAAGTATTGGACCGCCCCACTATCAGAGATCAGCAAATATGAGATGATCCCGGTCAAAGAGAGACCCGCAAACATCCAGGAAAAAACCCGGGTCATCAGACCCGTCTGGCTGCGGCTGACACTGGTTTCCATAAAGGTTTCCCCTCCTTTGGAGATGTTTTCCTGTCCCAAGTATAGTATCTGCCCTTTGTCCATGCAACCGTGAAAGCGAATTTATAATCCCTTTTCACTCCCGTTCCGACACCCTGGCCAGGGATGCCCGGAGATGTTTCAGGATCTCTTCGATCATCAGGGAACGCTTTTCCCAAGGGAAGTCCGGAAGCAGCGTGGCCAGCTCCTCCATCTTTTGTTTGTCGTACTCCAGGAATTGAATCACGGTATCACAGCTCTGGACCAATCTGGCCCAATCTTCCTCGGCGATTCGCTTCTCTCGGTCCTCCTGCGGTCGGTTCATCCGCGTAACCCGCCCCTTCTCTTCCTCGGGCAGATGCACCCGGTTGATATCGATTCGGTATTCTTCGCCTGTTTTCATAGTAAGTTCCAGAGACGAATCGATCACTTCCACCCGACGGATGGCTCGATTCTGTTCCGACATCCCTTCCAGTTGTTTGACGATCAAGTCGAAGAGCAGACAGGTAATCTCCTGTTCCTTTTCCATGGATCCCACTTCCCCTTCCTGCGGACGACTTTCCCGTCTGGCTTCTTTCTCTATTTTTCGATACTCTAAAGTTAAATCCATTACAACGGGAACACATTCGATTTTCCCGAAATGAAAGGAGGAAAGGCGTACTTTTATGCCACAGTTCATGCAAATCCATGTGCTGTTGTTTGCTGGAGTCGCTGAGGCCGTCGGTAAACGCGACCTCAAGTTGGATCTTCCTGAAAAGGCCACCGTCCAAAGGCTGATCGATCAATTAACCACAGAATACCCCCATGCCGCAGACCTGATCCGGCACTCCGTAATCGCTCTGAACCAAGATTACGCCGAGGGAGATCAAGTCATTCGTTCCGGCGATGAAATCGCCCTGATCCCCCCGGTCAGTGGGGGAGAGGAGAATCAATCAGCTCCGCTTCTCTTCATCACAGAGGAACCCCTCTCCGCCGACCGCCTGATCCGTGCCGTTTCCAACCCTTGGGCGGGGGCTGTGCTCACCTTCGCCGGAATCGTGCGGGAGTATACCCACGGGCAAAAAACGGTGGCCTTGGAATATGAGGCTTACGCTCCGATGGCCCGACTGAAAATGAAGGAAATCGTGGGGGAGATCCGGCACCAGTGGCCTGAAGTTCGTGTCGCCATGGGCCACCGGACTGGGAAATTGGCGATCGGGGAGATCAGTGTCTTGATCACCGTCGCCTCTCCCCACCGGGATGAATCATTTGCAGCTGGCCGCTACGCCATCGAACGCCTCAAAGAGACCGTACCCATCTGGAAAAAGGAAATATGGGAAGATGGCTCCCAATGGAAAGGGGCGCAGACCGGTCCCTGGGATCCCCGTCAAAAAAAGAGCCCTGCGTCTCCTGGGGAAAGGGACACTTGATCCACGGATCCTCCCGTCCAAAAAATCCTTGCCCGTTTATTTATTATTTTATCACAGTTTCGGTGATTTCCGGAGCCATCCGTCCCAATCCCGAGTAACATAAAAGGAGGAAATTCCATCCATGCTCGACCCAAGCCGCTACTCTCGACAAATCCTGTTTCCACCCATCGGGGAAGAAGGCCAACAGCGACTGGCTCTCTCCCGGGTCGCCGTGGTGGGATTAGGCGCACTGGGAACCTCACTATCCCATCACATGGTGCGAGCCGGAGTGGGATATGTACGACTGATCGATCGGGATTTTGTAGAGACGAGCAACTTGCAACGCCAGATGCTCTTCGATGAGTCCGATGCAGACCAAGGGATTCCCAAGGCCATCGCCGCCAAAGCGAAACTGGCGGCTATCCATTCCCAAGTGGAACTGGAGGCCCATATCGCCGATGTGACGGCGGATAATGCGGAAGAACTGCTCACAGGTGTAGACCTGATTCTGGACGGATCGGACAACTTCGCCCTCCGCTATCTCGTAAATGATGTCAGTGTGAAGCATGGAATTCCCTGGATTTATGGAGGTGTCGTCAGCTCCCGGGGGATGACATTCACTATCCGTCCCGGAAACACCCCCTGCCTTCGCTGTCTATTCCCAGAAAGCTCCACCCCCGGATCAGGGGAAACCTGTGACACCGTCGGTGTGATTGGCCCGGCGGTCCAGATGGTAACCGCTTTTCAGGCCACCGAAGCCATCAAACTGTTGGTAGGGGATGTGGATGCGCTGGATGGTCGTCTCCGCCACTTTGATCTGTGGTCCAACCACGAAGCTGCCTTCGGCGTGGAGAAGCGCAAGCGTAGGGACTGCCCCGCCTGTGGTCAGCACCAGTTTGAACATTTAGAGGGCGGCGGGAGTGGAGAGACGGCGGTCTCCCTGTGCGGACGGGACACGGTGCAGATCTCTCCCGGCCGTCCCCACCCTCTGGATCTCGACCGTCTGGAGACGGTTCTCTCCGCTGTGGGCCAAGTGGAGCGGAACCGCTTCCTGCTCCGAGCCCAAGTAGATGCGGCTCATCGGCTGATCCTCTTCCCTGATGGTCGGATTCTGGTGCAGGGTACCGACGACCTGCAATTGGCCCGCTCCCTGGTGGCCCGCTATGTAGGGGCCTAAGTCGAAAAAAGTGGTTCTAGGCGCGTCGGATCTATCAGAGAGCGGAACTTGGATGCACCTTTGCATCTATCAGATAGGGTCTCTCTGCTCCCCCACCCTGAATTATAAAAAAACGCCGGGGAAGTCATCCCGACGGTTCATACACATGACACGTGCCCTCATCTGAGTGGAAGGTGGAACCCTTCACACTCAGGCTCGGGGGCCTTTGCTTTTCGCCCGGTTTCAAACCACTCCCAGATGATGAAAAGTTCCATCACGAGCCTCTCCAACCTCAGCTCAGGGCCTGTAGATCCTTTCAAGAGACAGCGCCTCTCCAGTTTCTGTCTCAAAGAGAAACCACCACAGGTAACGAGGGATTTATATACCACTCGTACCCCCTCAGTAATCATTGTGCGGAAAGTCACAGATGGGCACGGATAGTGAGGAGACGAATAGCCTTTGCTCTCTTTGTAAGAGATTGGAGTCGCCTCACCTGCCTGTTCCCACCCGCTGAAAAATAAGATTAAGGTTGCCCGGAGGAGTACTAGTGCCCCCTCAGCGAACATTGTGTGGAAAGTCACAGATGGGCACGGATGGTGGGGATTTGATTCGCCTTTGTACCCATAGGGCACAAGTCTCGCCAAGGTCACTCCGTTCCCGGTCTCGCTATGCGCTCTTTGCAAGAGATCGGAACTGCCCCACCATCCCGCCCCCGCTTTGCTGAAAAACAAGATCAAAATTGCCTGAAGGGGCACTAGGGTGTTTCCGGAGATCCATTGGAGTCCGGTTGGCTCTGCTCTGTCTCCCCTGGCGAAGATTCTTGGTGATTGGGATCGATGAAAAAGAGGGCGGCCTCCAGAGAAGCGGAACCGGGGTTGCTCACAGGACCTGGTGGCAACCCTTGATGCACCCAGACCTGGTAATCATAGAGCTCTCCATAGGGTGCTGGCAGGGTACGTACTCCCAAAGGAACACCACGCCGAAGCCGCTCCTTGAAGTCCTTGGCCACCTCCGATTTTTTATCGGGATCCGGTTCATCCTTTTCAATCAGTGCAGCCACAGTGACCCAGTAATCGACACTCAGCTGGTTCTGTTTCAACTCCGCCTGAATGGTTGGAGTGAGGCTCTCGTCAAAACGGCTCAACATCGCCTCAACCACCTCTTTCGCATCGGCATCTTTGTTGAATTCATAACGGCCCGGTGCCAGATATCCTTCCAGACGGTAGGGACGGTCCTTCGGGATGGAATCGAGAAAAGAGTAATCATAAACCTCACTGTTGACGGCTCGGGTCCACTCTTTTTCGGAGATTCCATGGTATTTCAACACCAGTCCCATCTCCCGAACTGTGGACCCCTCCGGGATCACCACCGTCCAAGTACCACGGGTCATCGTCTTCATCACACTTTTCAGATCCATATCGGGTTGAATCTGATAGGTGCCAGGCTCAAAGTGAGCTTGCTCTTGCAGTGTGTATCGGATCCCATACATCGGGAACAGCCATTCGTTGCTGATCACCCCGTTTTTTTTCAACTCCTGTCCGATTTTAAACAGGGAGTCCTCTTCCTGGATCCGAATATTGACGGCATCCGTCCGGGGTGGATTGGCGAGTGCCCGGCTAACCCATTGATCGGAGATGAATACAGTAAAGACCGCCAGCAGTAGCAAGGGGGGCATCATCTTCACTATTCGTTTGATGGGAAAGAGCAATCGCAGATCGAGTAGTACTCTTCGCACAATCTCCAGCAGGGTCACTTTCTGCTTTTGTTCGAAAATGCGGTAGCCCATCGCGTAAAAGAACAAAGCATAGATCATCAGCAAACCCATCAATAACCAAAGTCCGCTCCCGCCGACAACATCCAACAACCAACCTCCCAGGAGGGGACCGATAAAAAGGCCCAACTGTCCGAATCCGTTGGCACCGTAATAGACCCCCCGCATCCGCTCATCGGCAATCCGGTCGATAAATAGACTGGAAACAGGAAAAACAAGCGTCTCACCCAAGGTCAGCAACACAATCCCCAAAATAAAAAGGATGTTGCTGTCCCCGACACCGAAAAATAAATAACCGGTGAAACACAGGACGCTTCCCGCCACTAAGCCGGTCAGCACACTTTTCTTCCCTGCCCAACGGTTCATGGGGTATTGCATCAGGATGACTACCACAGCGTTGATCGTCAACAGCAGGGCGAATAGCTCCGCATCTTTGCCCAACCCGCCCAGATGAATCGGAAGAGTGGATTCAATCTGAGAAAAGGTTGTAAAGAACAGGATCCCTGCAAGTACAAAGTAGCCCAGGGAGCGATCCTTGCGAATCACACCGATACATTCAGCAAAGCGAACCCGCTCTTCCGACTGAGGCTGAAGATCCTTGCGAAATATGATAAACACCTGGTAGAGAGCTAGAAAATAAATAAGATAGATCACTGCGGTATAGACAAAGATCCGCATCCCCATCACTTGAAAGAGAATAGCCCCCAGCATCGGTCCTGCCACCATCCCGATATTGACGGCGACATAACGATAACCAAAAATCTTCAACCGCTTCTCCGGGGTCGAAATATCGGACATCAAAGCTTGGGAAGTCGTTTCAAAAAATGCCCGGCATAACCCATTGAGAGCATTCAAAATAAAAAAGTGCAGAAAAGTCTTCCCAAGGGAGAATCCGAGAAAAGTTCCCGTCCACACAAACAAAGAGGTGAGCAGGATCAGCTTGCGCCCCCAGCGGTCGGACAGATAACCTCCGACAAAGCTCCCTAAGGCTCCAGTCAATCCTGCCGCTCCCAAGGTTAAGCCGACAGATAAGGAGTCCATCTTCAGATTCTCGGAAAGGTGAATCACGAGAAAAGGAAGGCTCATAAAAGAGGCGATCCGGGTCATCGCCGTCCCCAGGAGCAAGATCCATACAACCGGATGGTAGCCTCCGTATTTTTTCCATTTATATTTTTCTTTTCGGGATAAGGAAGCTTCTCCTTCTTTCAATACAGTGTCCATAAAGGTTTCTCCTGCACTGTGATCAATGACGATCTATAGAATGCATGTACCATTCTATATTTTTAACCTACATTCGTAAATGGGCTGGGAGAGCCTATTCTCCTAAGACCAAAGTCCGACGAAATAAAGGTAGCCTTGGATCGGCTACCTTTATTTGCTTATTCTTGGGGTGTCACCTGGACACGGCCCAACCTTTCCATGACCTGAACCAAGGCCTGCGTGCCATCCTCCTCCCCGCCGTAAGCCTGAACCGAACGGAGAAGTTGATTCACCTGGGCAGTTCCCAGGAGCGGGAGATCCATCCGATCCGCCTCCTCCAACACGATCCGCAGATCCTTCTGTTGAAAGCGGACAGAGAAGCCGGGGTCCAAGTCCCCTTTTATCACTCGGGGGGCTAGATTCGTAAGGGCCCAGGAACCAGCAGCTCCCTGAGTGGTCACCTCAATCATCGTCTCCAAGTCCACCCCGGCTTTTTTGGCAAAGGAAAGAGCCTCCACCATTCCCAGCAGGTTGAGTCCGCACATGATCTGGTTGCAAGCCTTCACTGTCTGACCCGCCCCGATCGGACCGCAATGGACCAGGTTTTTTCCCATCGCTTTCAGAAGAGGCTTCACCTGTTCCAAGGTTTCTTCCTCTCCCCCAACCATGATGGACAACGTCCCTTCCCGGGCGCCTACATCCCCTCCGCTCACGGGGGCATCCAGCATCCTTACCCCTTCTGCAGCCGCCTGAGCAGCCATTTGTCGGGTGGCTTCCGGTGAGATCGTACTCATATCAATCAGGATCAGCCCATCCCGAGCCCCTGCGAGAACTCCTTCCGGTCCTTCCACCACTTCCCGAACATCGGGAGTATCTCCCACCATAGTAATCACTACATCACTTTGGGCCGCCACCTCGCGAGGCGAACTGGCGGTTTTCACACCCCAGGCTTTGGCCTCTTCCATCCGGGAGGCCGTTCGATTCCAAACCGTGACGGAAAATCCAGCCCGGTGCAGATTGCGGGACATGGATTGCCCCATGATCCCCAACCCGATAAATCCCACGTGCAACGACTCTTTCCCCATTTATCCTCCCTCCCTCTACTCAGGAGCCCAACTTTTCCTGCAAGCGGGCCCGGACACTCTGGTTGACCGTCTCCCACAGGGACGGTTCCTCCAACAAACGCTTCTTGAAATTACGGTACAGATCTTTCTGTTTCTCGGCGAAGTCCGGCGCCTCCTTCGCCGGTAGATTGGCATTCATCGCATCCACTAATTGCTGCACTTCTGGAGAGCGAGGCCCCCAGACCGCCCGTTCATTCCCTTGGTCATCAAAAAAGACAAAGATCGGAATCGACCGGGACTTTCCGTTGGTCAGGTATTGATCCATCAATTCCAGATTCTCATCCCGAATCAGATACCGCATCTGGATCCCGGCGGTCTCGGCGATTCGTTTCAGAATGGGTAGACACATCATGGCATCCCCGCACCAATCTGCAGTCAGGACGACAGCTCGCAGTTTCTCTCCGGCCAGCCCTTGGTAGAAAGGAAGGTCTTCCTCTGGCAAACGATAATTTTCATAGATTTGCTGGAGTCCTTCACGATTCACCTTCATATCCTCCACATAGGCCTGCCAAGTCATGCCCTTGTCAAACCACTGATTGAGATCCATCTTTGCCCCTCCTTATCCTGTTCTCCCTCTATTGTAACCGAACTTGGAACCTCATTGTCGGAAGCGGAAAAAAGGAGTAGAATCGGCATGAGCCAATACCTCGTATACCGAAATATTATAATTGTAAAAGGGGGGCTGCCACCTTGACCAAGCGTACCGTTTATCTGATCATGGTTTTCAACATGATGATTTGGGGGTTGAATACCGTAGCCCTCAAAGTGCTGGTGCAATACCTTCCACCCTTGACCTTGCAGTCCCTTCGCATCTTCCTGGCGGGGTTGGTGCTACTCCCCTTCCTCTTACTCCAAAAACAATGGCGCCTCCCCCAAGCGAAGGAATGGCCTCACTTGGCCGGGGCAATCCTGTTTGGAGCCGTGGGGCATCATTCCTGTCTCGCTCTCGGAGTGGAGCAGACCAGCGCCACCAACACCGCCTTGATTCTGGGGCTGGTTCCTCTTGCCACTGCCTTGATGGCGGTGATCTTTTTGCGAGACCGAATCAGTTGGATGCGAGGCGCGGGTATTTTACTGGGATTCCTGGGGGTCGCTTTTGTGGTTTTGCAAGGAAGCGGTGAGATGGGCGGGCACATCACTGGAGATTTATGGGTGTTGGGAGCCATGGCTACCCAAGCTGCCAGCTTCATATATATTAAAAAGGCGACAGACACTATGGACGCCAAACAGGTGACCACACTGATGTTCCTGACTGGTTCGGTCATCATATTTATCATCAGTCTGTTCCTCCACCCCCAAGGGCTGGGGCAAGTCGTGGATATCCCCGCCTGGGTATGGGGACTCTTCTTCGCCTCTGGAGTGATCGCCACCGGATTGGGACATATGCTCTATAATTCATCGATCCACCGGTTGGGACCGGGGCAATCGGCTATTTTTATCAATCTAACACCCTTCTTCGCCCTGATGGGATCCTCATTTTTCCTGCAAGAGACGATCCGTCTGTCCCAGATCGCCGGCTTCTTTCTGATCGCCGCCGGTGTTTTCCTTGGCTCTGGCGCTGCAGAGGAAAGAAAGAAAACTATTCCCGCAGGACAACTATCCGAAAAAAGAACCCATTCTCTGTAAAAAAAAGAGTCCGTCCCTCAAAACTGAGCAGGACGGACCATGATCTATACATTAACAGATGAGGAGGGATCAACCCGATCTCAGAATACCCGAAGAAGACCCCACCGGCCAATCCACAGAATGGCCGGTTTTTATTAGTTCCTATAAAGTATTCCTGTCATCCGTCTCTGGTGGGTGCCCCCCTCCAAAGTTCCCGTTCACGCAGTTTCGGGGGTGAGCTTTTGCATGATGATCATATCTCCTCCAGACTTAGTGAACCTCCACAGGCGCCGCAGCGGTAGCGGCTGGGATTCATTCGTTTTTTACGCCAAGCCTTGCGTCCGCAAGCTTGGCATTGGAGGACATAGCGAACCGGTTGCTTTCTGGTGTTTCCCGAAAGCGGGGGTGTGTAGCGAAGACCCTCTACCTGTTTCAACAGATCTTTAAAGTCGGCATCCCGGTGACGGTAGCCTTTTCCCTCTAGATGAAGATGATAATGACACAACTCATGACGGATGATTCCCCCCACCACCTCCATGCCCAACTCCTCCAGATGCCGCGGGCTGATTTCGATCCGGTGATCTTCGAGAAAATAGCGACCTCCGGTGGTACGCAAGCGAAAATTGAATCGCGCCAGATGGGTGAAAGGTTTGCCAAACCACTCCAGTGAGAGTGCTTCCACCCAATGCTGCAGGGCGTGATCATCCCCCGGCTCCACATGAAATTGGGCGGATCGATGATTCGAACTCACAGAACCGCATCCCCTTTCATACACTCTAATGAGACGACTACGCCAACTGGGAGGCGTTTCAGTATGCCTTATTGGTTGTGTAGACAGTTGCAACAGGCTTTTTTAGGGAAGGATCGAAGACAGATCCGCATCTTAAATGAATGTTGGTTTCAGTATCAACAAAAAAACGAAAATCTGCAATACCAGACCGAAGGATAATCCTGTAAAAAGAGCCCAAGGGTCCCGATCACATCGGACCCTTGGGCTCTTTGCATAGGTACTTCCTTCATGAAGAGGGCGGAACATTTACATATTCACAGGGCTTTCCTTCTCCCTTTGCTCGATGGAACCGCCACTCTCACCGGAGGTGACCATCAGGATGGAGGCGATGACAGCACTGCCGGTCAGGTAGAGCGCTTCAGCGAGAGTGGAATCGATGGCGTATTGGGGGTCCTCTTCCCGACGGGCGAAGGGGGAGCGGTTCTGGGAGCCGTTCCGTTTATGCATCATGTTTTCCACAGCCTGACGGCAGCGGTCTGAGGCGAGTACCATCGGGTAGATTCGTTCAAAGGTGCGGCCGACGAATTCATCCCGATTGCGGGACGCACCAGGCAATTCCTGCCCTTTCATCTCCGCTTCCACAAAAGCGGCGATCTCCGCCAGTTCAGCTGGGGAGTTCCGAAAATATGAACCGCAGGCTTCCGCCATTTTCGCCATCTTTTCGCTCATTTCCCGGGGAACATTGGATTCGATCATAAGCACCCTCCTTTGCCTTTGTTTTTCCCTGGTGGGATGATTCCATACCAAACAGACAGCCGTCATGCCCTGCCGGGCATAACGGCTGTTTTTCAGGCGTGTCGATTATCCATATTTTAGGTAGGGAGATCGTGTTCACCCATGCGACCGTTGCCATCCAGCAAGAAAGTAATGACTGGCCGCTCCAAATCTGACCGACGGGGCAGGGACAAAGCCTTTCAGAAGTATTTCAAGGAAGAATGTTGCCCCTAAACGCCTCTTCCTTCAGATTCTTCGCTGGATAGGATGGCTTCCTTAGTCTAGAGCTTCAGCTCTTTTAAATTGTAGTAGTGCCTGTGGTGCTTCCTTAGTCTAGAGCTTCAGCTCTTTTAAATTGTAGTAGT
>NZ_JBNPXF010000041.1:0-9633 GCF_050433445.1 Kroppenstedtia sanguinis
ATTGTAGTGCCTGTGGCACTTCCTCGATTTCCAATTGTAGTGCCTGTGGCACTTCCTCGATTTCCAATTGTAGTGCCTGTGGCACTTCCTCGATTTCCAATTGTAGTGCCTGTGGCACTTCCTCGATTTCCAATTGTAGTGCCTGTGGCACTTCCTCGATTTCCAATTGTAGTGCCTGTGGCACTTCCTCGATTTCCAATTGTAGTGCCTGTGGCACTTCCTCGATTTCCAATTGTAGTGCCTGTGGCACTTCCTCGATTTCCAATTGTAGTGCCTGTGGCACTTCCTCGATTTCCAATTGTAGTGCCTGTGGCACTTCCTCGATTGCAGATTGTAGTGCCTGTGGCACAAGGTCACTTAGGTGGACAGCAAAAAGGAACGGTCTTGAACCGTTCCTTTTTAGAGAATGGGTCTATCGGTGTTTTTCATATCCCAGACGCTCTTCCAGCTCCTCCAGTGTGGTGGCTGGAGCCTTACAAGCGTAGTTTTCACAGATATAGGCCGTCGCCCGTCCCTGGATCGCACCCTGTTCGGCGAGAAAGGGGACCAGTTGAGTTACTTCCTCTCCCTTTCCCTCAGGTTTAAAAAGGAGAACCGCCTCAGGCAAAAAAGCCTGCTGTACTCGCTGAATCATCTTTTCCGTATCCCGGTCCCCCTCGGGGCCTGCGATGACGATCTCCTTGGATGTCCCCAGGAAAAACTGCACCGCGGTTAAGAAAAAGCTGAAAGCAGTGGGAGCTTGACCGACAGATCCTGCAAAAGCCCGGATCTGTCGGTCTGCCTGCTCCCGAAGCTCCGTGTCTCCGGTGAGTCGGGCGAGACGGGCCAGATTGAGGGCGGCGACGGAGTTTCCCGAGGGCACGGCCCCATCGTACACTTCCTTGGTCCGAGTCAGCAACTTTTCTGCATCCCGACCGGTAAAATACAGCCCATCCTCCTCTTCATCTCTGAACAGATCTAGCATCTCCCCGGTCAACTCCAAAGCAGACTGCAAATAACGGGGCTGGAACGTCGCCTCATACAGCTCGATCAGTCCCCAGACGAAAAAAGCATAATCATCCACATAGCCTGGGAGCGCTGCCTCTCCCTCTCGGTAACGGGCCAGGAGCCGCCCCTTCTCATCCCGTAGCCTCTCCAAGATAAAGGACGCTGCTTTCTCCGCCGCTTCGGCATAGCTTTCATCCCCCAGAACCTGGGCTCCCTTGGCGAAGGCGGCAATCATCAATCCATTCCAGGAAGTGAGGATTTTATCATCCTTGTGGGGATGGACCCGTTCCTCCCGAGCCCAAAATAGCTTCTCCCGGGATCCCTCCAGCTGCTTTCGGAGCTCTTCTATATCCGAATTTCTTCTCTCTGCGATTTCCTGCAAAGAGGAGTGGATCCGGTTGGGGATACACATCTTCTGTTCAAAATTTCCCTGGGGAGTAATATCATAGCACTCACAAAAAAGCTCCCCGGCCTCTTCCCCCAGCACTTCATTTACCTCAGAGGGCTTCCAGACATAAAACTTGCCTTCCTCCCCCTCCGAATCAGCATCCTCGGCGGAGTAGAACCCTCCTTCTTCAGAGGTCATCTCTCGCAATACATAGGCGAAAATCCCTCGGGCCGTCTCGGCATAGACCTCCTTCTGTGTCACCTGATAAGCTTCCAGATAGGCATAGGCCAAGAGGGCGTTATCGTATAACATCTTCTCAAAATGAGGAACCAACCACTCCTGATCCACCGAATAGCGAGCAAAGCCGAATCCTATATGGTCATAAATCCCGCCTCGTTGCATCCCCTCCAGGGTGTGCTCCACCATGGACAGAGCAAAGGGTTCCCGGCTCTCTTTCCAGTATCGCAATAGAAACAGCAAATCATGGGGACGCGGAAATTTGGGCGCCGTCCCGAATCCTCCATACTGGGGATCATAGGTGGACTTAAACTGATGATAGGCCTCCTCCAACTCCTCTTTCCCCAAATCCCCGGACTCGCTCACCTTCAATTGGGTTTTTACCGCTCGCGTGATTTTCCGCCCTGCATTCAGCACCGGCTCTCGTTCTTCCCGCCAGGACCGGGCCACCTGTTCCAGGATTTCCATCAACCCCTGCATTCCCTGCACCGCTTGTTTAGGAAAATACGTGCCCGCGAAAAAAGGCTCCTTCTCCGGAGTCATGAGGATCGTAAGCGGCCATCCCCCCTGTCCCGTCAGCGCCTGGCAGACCGACATATAGATATGATCCACATCCGGACGTTCCTCCCGATCCACCTTGATCGCGATGTATTCCCGGTTGAGAAGATGAGCCACCTCCACATCCTCAAAACTTTCCCGCGCCATTACATGGCACCAATGGCAGGTGGAATACCCGATGGAGAGAAAGATCGGTTTATCTTCCTTCCTTGCCTTCTCAAAAGCCGCATCACTCCAGGGATACCAATTCACCGGATTGTATGCGTGTTGCAACAGATAAGGAGATTTCTCTTGAACCAGCCGGTTCGGTTCACGGCCTTCGTGATTGGACAATTTTTCAACCTCCCGCTTCGTTCCAGGTACGTACATTATATACACAAGGAGACGCCAATCCAAAAAACTACAATGGTCAAATCCAATCAGTTGTCCTGAATTGCTGGAGAGTGTTTAAATGAGTGCATTCCTGATCAGTCGAGATTCACCTAATATGAGTTGTGGGACGGTGAATCTCGGTTGGGACCAACTGAAGACGACCAGGCTCTTGGTGGTGACCTGAAACGAAAAAATGGCCCATAGAGGGCCAACGGTTTTACATCCAGTCAGGTTTGTACAGTTTGTTTATTAGTTCAGTGAAATTGTAACAAACATTTTCACGCTCGTGAGGATACCCCTGACTGCCTTATAACTTGCATAGAAAATGGGCACTAACTCCAATCAAGATCTGGATACTCTTCTCTTAACATTTTGTCGATCTCACTTGTATCTGCTTCATACAACTTAGATATCAACTCAGAAAATGAATCGCATACATAACTGATAGCAGTTTTGGGACTGGCCTTTTCATGATCCCAAAAGACAATGCATGGATTCGACTCATTCTCACGATAGCTAAAGCAAATGTAGTTACCAAAAGGATCGCTTCCTATTGGATACACTTTCCTCGGTAAACGTGTTTTAATCGAACGATATTCCTTTAAAATGTAATCTGGCTGTGTTTCAACATAACTTAACAACCGTTCAAAAACTGCTCCCTTCCGACCCTCAAAGTCAAAGGAGTTAGGATCAGGAACACCACCATGGTTTTGCATTGCGTACTCTGCATAGTCTTTAGGGAAACGAATTCCAAATTCTTTTTCAACATGCTCAATATCTTCTTTTTTTACAGGCTCATCTGTATCCAGCCACTTGACCAATATTATTCACCTCGATATTTACCTTTTCTAGCTTCTTCTCCTCCACCCCAAATTTCTCTACCACCTGTATGTCCAGCTTTTGCATGGACTTCTCTATCCACTAGTTGCATCTTTCCCCGCATCTCGCATAAATAGATCGAAGTTGAATAGTGCCCGAGTACCATTATCAAATCTAACAGGCAATTCTGTTCTTTCCCCGTAATAACTCTTCTAGGCTAAGAACATCGAAACCCCCTCCAAAACGGAGGGGGGTCTTTACTTAGTCAGATCTGGTCCTATTCATATACTCTCTGTAAAGAGCATCTCCCCTTCTACGATCCACACAGGTAGTAATGGAGATCAGTGGGCACATAGGAGAAATAGTTTCATTTTTAAACACGATCTGCGGAATTCCATAAAAGACATACTTGGGATCGTCCAATGGGATCTCCCATATGCCGCCAATATTTTCTCTGAAGGTTTCTCCTACATACCTTGCAAGTTTGTCCAACATTGCGCTGTTTGATTTGATTTCGGGAATGGTTTTGTAGTTGGAAATGATCCATTCTTCCAAACGAAGAAGCGATTGCGGAGAATAGTCCAATTGAAGTTCACTCGGCATTTCCTCTATAAACTCATCCAAAAGATCGTCCATTTCAATCAACCAATATTGGAAGTTGTCATTCTCCTCTTCTTTGTTGAGTACTTTTTTGTCGCTCTTCTTGATTTTCAACTTAATTGCCTACCTCTTGATAATTAATCCTCTTCGCGAATATAGAGTTGGTCTAAAAAGCCTTGAAAAGTTGAGCTGTTAGTAAATGATTCGTCGATATGATCACCATTAAACAACTCGGAGACATGGTCATCCTTATGGTGAAAAAAAATTGTGGAAGGGGTCTTGCTGTTCTTAGGGTAGAAGAAACAGTACTGACTACCGATTGAGTCAAAAGCAAATGGCAAAACCTTGCCATTTTCACTTAACTGCTTATCCTCGTCAAAAAACGATTTTGATTCACTGGCCATCATTTGAATCGGATAAAAACTATCAATATCACATGGTTCACCATCTACATCAACAAGCAGTTCTTGCTGTTTCGGTAAATCATATAGTAAATACCAGTCGATAAAATCTCTAGGTAAGTTTATTCCAAGCTCCTCTTCAAGCTTTTTAATGGTCCCGAGAGAAAGAGGACGATTCAATTTAACCCATTCCATTGTGTTATCCTCCCTATTTAACCTTTTGTCTACCCCAAAATTTGTGGCCGCCAGTATGTTTAATGGTGTCATTTAAATCTCAAGGAACTAGAATGAGTTTCCCATTTTCTTTATCATGATGCCATGTTAACTTTTGCTTTGCATCTTCTATTTGGGAAGGTGACCATTTTGTCATGTCTCTTTCAGCAGGAAGGATTGGCCCAATAGATCCCTTATTTCTATGTATGGAATCTATTCTCTTATCTATTTTGTTCATCCAGAGTATGAATCCAGGCTTTTTCATTTTCTATTTGAGTAGGAAGATACATGGCTAGAGTAGATATAATAATTGTGGGGTCAACACCTTGTGATGTTGGTTCAATAATCCATGACAAAAACCTTTCAGGCCCTCCGTTTAAATAGGGTGGTGGAGATATTGGCTTAAATATTACTGGAAGTTTCTTCAACAAAGATAGGTTATTTAAAACAAAAGAAAGTTCCTGAATAACGTTCCATACAATTTTAGAGTTAAGATCAAAATCCAATTTTATATACCAACTATTTATATTAACAAATACAACACCTTGAACACACGGTATTTTCCCAAAAAATTGTTTGATATATTCTCCGCCGTGCCCTTCCGACTCGTCATTTTGGAAAACATCTAGATACTCCTTTAAGACGCTAGCATCTTGAGACTTTCGCACTCGTTTTTTAATTTCATCTAAACATACAGGTGCATCTCTATGATCAATTGAAAAATGACTTTCAAGCAAATTGACAATTTGGTTTTCCAGATTTATATTGCTCTTTTCAGACTCTTTAATTAAACGGTCAAAAAGCCTTTTATCCAAGCAAATGGTTATCTTTGGAATGACAACAGACCTCCATTCAATTTTTTAAAGCCTTGGAGTTACTCCCAAGGCTTTAAAAAGAGATTATTTGTTCGGTTTTTTATTGTTAAGTGCCTCATCTACTATTTCTTCGGCTGTTAGGTCTCGGTTATCCCAAAAAATCAAATCAGACCCGGCTGGATTTGGAACACTCTTATTAAACAAATGAACCATCTCTTCAAGCTCTTCTTCAGAGTACGCAGCTGGGTTCAAAATTTTTTTTACAAGCTGTACCAGCTCTTCTCTTGTCATTTTTTCATCACCTTTTCATCCCATTATGAAAGCCCCTATAGTGGGCATAAGGGGACGCGATCACGAGATTATCCAAACTGTACACTTCACCACCGTGTTCAAGTGGAGTCAGGTGATGAAGTTCATAGACTCCTTTTCCCCCGAGTTGTTCATTTCGTGGAGCAAAAGGAGCTTTACCCTGCCTCATCAAAGTTTGATTACGATGACTAAACTCTGAAGCATACTTAGAATTACCTACAACTTTCCAAAATTCTTCCCTGAACTCTTTGAATGTATTAAATCTCCTGCCGGTGAGTTGATTGGCAACATCGTCTGGTATCAAGCCGATTCTACCATCTATCATCATTTTGTCAAGATTTCCCCAACCATTACCTTCAACAGTACCAGGAGTTTTTCTTAGGATATCCGTACGACCTGATTGTCCCCCACCACCGTTACCCGAGGCCTTGTTATACCCCTCCGCCGCTTCCTGCCCGTTTTTCTTCACCCAGGGCATGGCCAGTGTGCCGTCGCCGGAGACACCGGGGATCAGCAATGGTTTGCTCAAGGCTGGGGCCCCATCGATGACCGCTCCGGCATAGGGGATGAGCAGGCCGATCATGCCCGCTATGGTGGCACTTCTCCAATCCAATTTCCGATCTCTCAACCAGTCAAAGGTGGACTGATCCGCCACTCCACCACTGCCGCCACCGATGATCTTAGGCAACCACTTTTGCAGGAAAGGATTTAGTGTGGATTGGGCTAATTTAGCCCCTGCATATCGGGTTACCCCGGCGAACACCCCATAACCGAAGACTCCTGCGAATCCACCGATCCCCGCATCCCGCAGGATGGTGTTTGGGTCGTTTCCCTGAAGCCACGACACTCCGCCGGAAATGGCTCCGCTGACCAACATCGTTCCCCCAAGGGGAGGGGAGACGAAGAGAGCAATGATGGTTGCGGCTAAACCGATAGTAAATTCGGGATGATCCACTCCAAAACTGACCCACTCATAAAACGGATCCACCCCGGTGATGGCACCTATCAGCTTGGAAAAGCCAATCAAACCTTTTAGTTGGGGAAGGGTTCCCATCTGATCATATGCCAGCCGCTTCCCGACATAGTTTGCAATGCATTCCGAATCGTTTCCACAATGTTTACGTGCTTCTTCAAGAAGCCTTTTTATACGTTCTTCACGCAACTGCTTTTTCTTTTCTTCACTAGGGCCAGAAAGTAACTCTCCCCCTTTTTTCTTGATACAATCCCAACTAAGGGCACACTCATACCAAGAAGGATCGCTTTTTACTGGCTTTACTGGAGGCGTAGGTTCGGGCTTCGTATGTAATGGAATAGGGCTGAACTCATCTTCGGGAGGATCGGGCTTTTCGGGCTTAGGATCTTCTTTGGCCATGTATTTCCCAGCCTTACAGGAAGGTTCCCCGTTTTCATCATAAAGGAAGGGAACAGAGCAAAGAATGACTTGTCGTAAGGATGCCTGCACGGGCTCACTTTTCACAATGCCAACCACAATTCCCGCCAACATCGTAGCGGCCATCATCACAAACACATATTCAACAGTGGGGGAACCTCTTTTGGAGGGGATTCCCCGAAAGAGCTAACGTAAAAGATCCAATCAACCCGCCTCCTATTTTGGAAGATTGTTGGTTAATTGGATGATAGATTATCTTGACTTTTCTAACCAATAGGACTTTGGTTGTAAAAAGAAAGAAATCCAGCTATCACTGGATTTCTGAAGTTTTATGGGGTTGGTGTAGTTGATCTAAAGTGACACATGGCACCAATGGAGGAATTCATAGGAAAACGAAAAGCCCAGCATCAACTGGGCTTTTACTGATTTTCCGTGATAATTAATTTGAATCTTTCTTTTTTAGAAATTTGACCAAAAACCAAACGACCAGAGACACTACAGCTACAACAACTATTGAAGCTAGGATTTGAAATAAAAAGGTTCCCGTTTCAAAACTCACCGAAATTCACCTCGCTATTTGAGGGTTTAGAGCGCCAAATTGAAGAAAAGCATCTGGATCCTGAGTGTTCGGTTAGTAATAACCATCTCCATTTCATTACCTTTGGCAACTGATCATTCCCACCATCCACCCAAACAGACGAAGTACAACGCAATGAAAATCCGATTTCTGATCTCCGAGGAAAAGTATACCATATCTTATCCTCCACTTTACCTTTCAAGTTCACTTCAGGGAAAATTATTCTAGTCTTGCTACAGTTAAGCCACGACGACACATCCATCAAGTTATAAACTATGGTAAAATCCGAATAATGAAACATAACATTCAACGTTGATTTAGCTACATTTTAGGAAGTGTAGATCATTCGCTCCGAATTTGATCGCCAAGAAAGGGATCTGAGGGCTTCAGCTCATCTTATTGGAAAGATGTGATTCTATGACAAAGTATTTCATCTTCTTTTGTCTTCTTATCTTATCCATGGTATTCATTGCTTCGGTGAGTCCCCACTTTATTATTTTACTTGCCATTTCTCCTTCAGTTGTCCATTTGATCAGGGCCTACGAACACAAAAAATCGAATCAAGCATACAAACAAGACATACTTTTCTCTCTTCTGATTATCTTGGTCGTTCCCACCGCATATCTCATCGCATTCTTGATATAGTCCAAACTGCGAGCGTAGATTGGCTAATACTCTTTCTTCTAATAAGCAGTGACTTCTGAATTATTAGAAATTAATCCAAGTTCAATCTTCCTTTATTTATTCCTTTTAATGCAAACAGGGGAGTGAATATATTGAAAACACATTATATTTTCCCTGCCGTTTTTGAATATGATCAACCTGATAACATCGTCGTATTTTTCCCCGATCTCCCTGGGTGTATCAGTGTTGGCGAAAATACTGAAGATGCATTGCGTATGGCAAAAGAAGCCCTTTCTCTTCACTTGTATGGAATGGAACAAGACGACAACAAAATCCCCTCACCGTCCAATCCAGAAGACATTGAACTGGATCAAAACAATTTAGAAATCGTAATGGTTGAAGTCTGGATGACTCCGATCCGAGAATATATGGAGAAATCCATCACAAAGACTGTGACCATCCCCCTATGGCTGAATGATGCAGCAGAAAAACATAAACTAAACTTTCCCCAAATCCTTCAAAGCGGGTTAAAGGACAAATTGAGTCTCCTCGATGAAACCAAATAAGTCATCATAAAAACACCCTTTTTGGTCGTAGGGAAGTCTCTGGACAAACGATGACTGATTCTAAAGCACCTCTACAATAGAAATGAACACAATTTGGTTTGACGAATCATAGAGCTTGATATCCTTAGGGTTAGAAGGAGGAGGCAGAGGTTGGTTCCTGTCTTTGTATTGCAAAATAGACTCCCGCAACAATTCGCGAGCGACTGGAACCCCCTTTTCAATGTTTTCATGCGTTCCAACGGCGGGGAAATCCGGGAAATAAAAACTAACGTTGTTCCTTGCCTGCTCAAAAACGCAGGGATAACTGTACTGTTTTTTCATATTTCTCCCTCCTCGTGGGTCACTTCCCGTCTTCCGTAGCATTTTCATTATATACTTCACAAACAAGAGTTAGCGTAATATTTACAGATCATCTCCTGAAAGATGGCTTCAACGATCCCTTCAGTCAAATCAATGTAAAACTAGTTCCTCTTCAGGTAACTTTAATCTTGTTTTTCAGCAAGGCGGGGACAGTATGGTGGGTCGGCTCCGGACTCTTCGCCTCTCCACGCCCATCTGTGATTTTCCACACAATGTTCGCTGAAGGGGCGCTATCTACCCCACCGAGTATCGAAATAGGAAATGATCGTTGAAATCACCCTAAGCGAAAACCTATAGCGATCAACAACAAAAAAGCCCAATTTGGTCTTGACCCTGTCAAGTAGACAATGAAAAAAAGAACGGTTATGCGGCGATTTTTTCCCGATGCTCTACAGGGGAAAGGTCGCCCAATTTTTT
>NZ_JBNPXF010000042.1:0-8417 GCF_050433445.1 Kroppenstedtia sanguinis
CTCCCACTTTTCCCCTTTCCATCCCAACAGATGGGCCAGTGATTCCACCACTCCGGGATGCTCACTGATCAACGCCCAATAAAAGGCTTCATGATCTGCTGAAATGATTCTGTGAAAAAAAGCTTTTGTATAATGTTGGTTCTCCAAAGTGTTTAAGGGTTCAGCCAAAAGGTTAGCCTCGATGTATTTTGCCGCCATGTAGAGCTGACGCTTAAATTCTATGACATTATTGTCAACCAGGAGCGATTTGATCGCCATCACTTTTACATCTGAAGCAATAAGACCAGGTAAGTCCCATGAAAAATTCCCGTCTTTTAATCGTAGAACACATTCTACAAATGATTCCTCTCCTTCAACTGCGATCTCTTTCAGAGTCTCCAACTTCATTTGGAACCACCCCTTGTCTGTTCATTTCCATGCTCCCACGTAGTCTTCCTGTCTAGCGGTGAATTGCAGCAAACGCTGAAAAGTAAGATCGAACAGATCATCACGGGAATATAGATGGAAGCAAAGTCCCCCAGAGTGGAAAACAATCGCAGCAAAGCCACAATTCAAACCAACCAACAAGCCGGAGTAAATAAGAAGACAAGCCATTCTGGAAGAAAATTTTGGACAATCCTTGCCGTCGAGGAAAACATCACCTTCTACAAGGAAGAGCGTTTCCAGAAAAAATTGGGCGACCTTTCCCCTGTAGAGCATCAGGAAAAAGTCGCCGCATAACCGTTTTTTTCGTCTACTTGACGGGATCAAGACCCAGAACGTGCTTTTTAACTTCAGTTCTTAAATGACTCGCTTTTTCCTTGGATGAATCCTTACACTTGATCCTCTTCCATGATAATCAATCGTCTTCGATTAGTTATTTCCACTTTTGAGAGGGGGATGCCTTTTTCCTCGATATAATGATGAAACAGACCAAAGCTATCTCTCTGAACAGCCGTTCCTTTTTCCCAAGTTAAATCACACTCATCACAAGCATCAATCTCTTCCTTCAAACCTTTTACACTCAGTCGTTCCATGATTCCATTCCCTGCACATTGAGGACATAGTAAATATTCCTTACTTAAAGGGGGTTGATCATCGGGATTTTCTTCCTCTACAATCAACATTGGTTTCTTTTTAGTTACCTTCATGTTAGAAGGGGAAATCCCCATCTTCTTTAAATAGTCGTGCCATCGCCATTCAGAAGAGATGATGTCTAATTCCCGGTATCTTTTCCAAACCCGATTACAGTTGGAACAGATATAAAACCCGCGCTCCACTCCTGCCACTTCCATAAGATAAATCTGTCCTTCACTACAATTAGGACACCATAAATATTCTTTTCCCATGTATCTTTCTCCTTAGAACCTCCAATAAGTTTTTGTTTGGGATTCCATTTTTCACATGGAACTACGCGATTCAAACTTAAATGTTATCAGATAAAAAGCCCATCCAAAAACCTCTGGAGGGGCCTTTATTTTCAGTCTTAGGTGACTCCTCTTCCACTTTAATGATATCTGTTTTCAACTCTTAATACCTTAAATAGTGTAGAAAGCGAGCGAAACTGGACTTTACCGGATACAAAGTATCCTCCTTGGGGTCCCATAAAGAAACAGCAGGTTTTCCATTTCGGTAATCATGACACAAATAGGCTCCGGATAAACACTTGGCAAAGGGGTAACAGGAAGTGCCATGGAAGTGGTTTTTGTAGACTGTGTAGACATTCTCCTCCGATGCTTCATCCACTCGCAAAAGGTGATCCACACCCTCTCTCCCTTTTTCATAGAAAAACAGCCGAAGGTCCGGCTCCCCTCCATTGGATTTTAGAACCAACTTTTTGTAATGCCACGGATATTCAATTCCCCATAGGGCTTCCAGCTGGTCTAAATTCAATTTTAGTAATTCCGATGGAGTTTCTGAGGTATTCTCCCATTCAACATCATACTGAAGTCTAGTCAAAAAATCTTCGAAGTTCTGTGCTATGTAGTAGGGAGTGGAGTCTGATTCAAATGCTATTACTTGAGGTTGAGGATCTTCTCGGTAATCCAGGCAGACCGTTCCCCTAGCGCTTTTTCCAATCGGAAAAACATCTTTAGGGAGCCAAGTGGAAAAACGAACTTTCTGTTCGTGGACATGATGGCGGTCTCGCGGGTTGAAGCTATAGAGATAATGGAAGATCTGATAGCCTCCTTCATAGGTGCTTATCATCGGAATGGGTCCTCCGCCATTACAGGCCAAGACTACCTTTTTCAGTTCACTTGGTAGGGGAACTCCCCACTCCTTTTCCACTGCTTCAACCATCTCTGCAGTCGCCTCAGATTCCTTTCCTTCCCATTCGACCTCGATCCGTCCCAAAAGAGAATCTACGGGGTCTTTGGAATATCTCGGTGAAAGAACGCTGGAATAAGGACTGACTTCATCAGGCAGATTCAAAACTTTATGCACCGCTTGGACGGCTTGTTCAATGGATTCCTTCAACTCTTCTGCAGTGTAGACTTTCTCATCAAATACAGGCTTACACATATCACCCGTTACGGAGACGCTAACAGCTAATTTTTCAAAATTTGTGTGATCATAACAACCGACATCGATGACATATTTCCCTTCCTTATACACAACTGAAAGCATGTCTTGTTCTAACGGCCAAGGTTGATCTTTAAAGGGGATCCCTATCTCTGGGAAGATGCCACTATGAACCACTTTCCCTTCCCCAAAATCAATGTTTTCGATCATAAGTTTCACCTCTGATCTGTCTATCCTAATAACAATATCAAGGCATAATGTAAAAGCCCATCCGTAAATCTCCGAAGGGGCCTTGATTTTCAGTCTTAGATGACCTGTTTTTTCCTAGGATAGACCTTTACACTTGATCCTCTTCCATGATAATTAATTCATTCCATTTTTTTATTTCCGATTTTGATAGGGAGACCCCTCTCTTTTCGGTGTAACGACTCAACAGACCCAAGCTATTTCTCTGAATAGCCGTTCCTTTCTCCCAGGTTTCATTACACTCATCACAAACATCAATTTCTTCTTTTAAACCTTCTATGATCGCCCGATGGATGATTCCATTCCCGCCACAGTCAGGGCAAAATAAATACTCCTTTCTCGAGGGGGGCTGTTCGTCGGGATTTTCTTCCTCTACAATCACCATTGCTTTCTTTTTGGTCACCTTTATTTTAGAGGGGGGAAGCCCAGCTTTTTTCAAATAGTCGTGCCATCGCCATTCAGAAGAGATGATGTCTAATTCCTCGTACCTTCTCCAAATTCGTTCACAGTTGGAGCAAATGTAAAATCCGCGCTCCACTCCTGCTACTTCCATGAGATAAATCTGTCCTTCACTACAATTAGGGCATTTCAAATATTCTTTTTTCATATATCTTTCCCCTTAGAACCCCCAATAAGTTTTTGTTGGGGATTCCACTTTTCATACTAAACTACACGATTCAAACTTAAATGTTATCAGATAAAAAGCCCATCCGGAAACCTCCGAACGGGCTTTTTATCTTCAAGTTCAGATGATTCGTCTTCTTCTCGGATAGTCTTACACTTGATCCTCTTCCATAATGATTAATCGTCTTTGTTCGATTATTTTTATCTTTGGGGAAGAGATTCCTGCTTTCTCGATACATTCACCTAAAGTTAAGCAATCAATCTGAAGTGCCGTCCCCTTTTCCCATGCTAGGTCACATTCTACACAAACATCAATCTCTTCCTTCAAACCATGTATGCTCATTCGATGAATTACCCCATACTTCCCACAGAGCGGACATAGTAAATACTCCTTATTTTTTGAGGGGAGCAATTGATCCGCTGGGGCTTCTTCCTCTACAATCACCATGGGTTTCTTTTTGGTTACCTTCATATCGGAAGGGGAAATTCCCAACTTCATCAAATAGTCATGCCATCGCAATTCAGAAGCCAAAGAGATTTCTAACGCCCAATATCTTTTCCAAACGCGTCCACAATTGGAACAAGTATAAAATCCGTTCTCGACCCCTGCCACTTCCATAAGATAAATCTTTCCTTTCCCGGCTTCGCAATTAGGACAACGCAAATATTCTTTCTCCATACAGTTTCTCTCCTCTCAATCCCTTTCCTCGGGGCTTCATATTCTCATTTTAACGGATAAGCAGTAACTACTCTGCTTGTTCCTTTATCAACCACAATCCTTACAGTTTTCTCACCTTTTGTTCCAATTTTCTCTCCCATATAGACTTCGTAAATCTCTCTTTTGCTGGTTGAAACACTAGGTTTACCTCTTTTAGACCATGCTTCATCGACAATGGCGAGGATGTCTTTCCTACCGCCTTTAAAAACACTGTGCTCTCGTTTTTTGGGATTTGGTTTTCCGTGAGCCATTACATGCTCTACCCTATTTTTAAACACGTTATCGTCATCATCATAAATCAAACCACTGGGCGACTCGTAATACTTTTTCCCGTTTTTGTCATACTTTTTGGCTAGTTTACCGTGTTTTTGTCTTCGTTGCTCTAGTCGTTCCTTTTCTTTGGCTTTCTTTTTCTTTCTTTCTTCTTCTTTTTTCGCTTTCTCCTTTTTCTTTTCCAGATGCCGCTTCTCTTTCTCTAACTTCTCTTTCTTTCTCCTGATGGATTTCTCTGTTGGATCTCCGTGGCCTTTTCCTTCGGATTTGCTTAGCTTTTTCTCTAAAGACTGGATTTGATCATCCAGTTTACAGTTACATAACTTCTTTTTCAATGCCGAGGTGGCATGGTCTAGCTTTTTCGATCCAAACTGATATGCATCGTTGGCAATTTGGGTTCCTGTTCCGCCGAACAGTTTCTTGTCTAGGTAGCCGAGGCCTTTTCCGACCTTTTTGGCTTTTTTGGCGATCACGAAATCAATGGCAGCGCCGCCGGTTCGATCCCACCAATTCAGTTCTTCTCCTGTGTGCCAATCTTCCCCTGTGACTAACTCATAGACACTCGTAACTCCCACTGTATCCAAAGCGTCGTCCAAGAGGCCGCCTTCGCCGGTGTCAGTGACATAATTTACAGTGTCATCCCAGACGGAACTTACAAATTCCTTGGTACCATCCCAAGCGGATTCGGTAAAATCTTTTACATCATTCCAGCGGTCGCCCATCCAGTTCAAAAATCCGCTGTCTTCTTCTTCTTTAGGCGGAGACGGAGATTTCCCATTTGAGGGTGGTTCCTGTTCGGTTCCACTACTACTTTCATTTTCCGGATTCTCCCCTCCGGAAGGGGGGCTGCCTGTACTACCATTCTCCCCCTCGATGGCGTTCATGATGACCTGGATCAGGGGTTGCTCCTGTTGGGACAGTCCCGTATATAAAATAGAACCGAGCAGCACAACCAAGGCGACCAAGGCGACATATTCGAGAGTGGAGGCTCCCCTTTTACTCCAGCGGGGTGCGAATATTTTGAATGGATTTTTCATATTGCTACCCCTCTCACCACGGGAAAATGAGGATATCGAGTCCAAAGTAGAAGAAACACCAAAGGACTACTAGGCCAAAAAAGATCACCAGCCCTCCACGCCATGCGGAGTATTGGTGGACTTCCCCGATGCTTTTGGATAAATGAAGGAAATACCAGACATTTAAAATCAGGTCACATAGGATCAACAACATATAGAATAATTTCAATGGAGCGCTTCCATCGATCGAGGGTGTATCACTGGTGAACATTTCTTCTTGAAAGAGAAGGATCTGCCAGCACCAGATCATCAGTTTTCCGACAAAAGGTAGGGAAGCCCAAGCGACGGTGATCCGTATTTCTCGCCACTCTCCGGTTCCGCCTAGAAGCTTTCCAATTCCCCAAAACAAGCCACTATAAAGAAACCAAATCAAAAAACCGATCGGGATTCCTAAAAGGAGTGACCCCCCTACCAGCGTGGGAAAGGGGAGGTAGTCTCCCCAATCACCGCGGTAGAACAACTGATCCAGTGCAAAAACAATACCGAAGAGTGGAATCAGAGTATACAGCAAGAAGGGGGAGGTTCCATTCTGCAAGAGAAATCGGATCGTCTGACGGGGACGAACCCAGTAAGAGAGCAGAGGAGTTTCTTTTTCTGCCGTTGTGTTTTCCATAGTTGATCTCCTTTTTTAGAATAACAACATAAATACCAGCAGAAACGAAAAGATGAATCCGATGCAGACTAAAGAGAAGAAACCCTGCCATGGGGAGAAACGGTGTACTTCTCCCAAAGCCTTGGAAAGGGTGATAAAAAACCAAACATTGAGACTCATATCCACGATCCAAAAGAGAATAAACAAGAGCATCCCGATCGGGCTACTGTCCAACATCGGTGTCTGCTCAGTAAACATTTCCTTGCCAAATAAAGCGAGTTGGGGAATCCACAACAATAATTTTGCAATCAGGGGAATGGTGGACCAAGCAAATGCCACTCGAGTTTCGACCCAATTGGCTTTTCCGTCGAGCAAACGGCTGAAGAGATGGGATAAACCGCCGATCAGAAACCAAGTGATCCATCCATACAATGGTCCCCATATCAGTCCAAATAGGAAAATCGCCGGAAGTGCTGTGCTGTCCCCGAGTCCCCGGCCGGCGGCCTGCTCCAGATAAATGGCATAGCCTGACAAACAGATCAACCATACCAGGTGTTTTTTCTCTGTTTTTCCCACCCATTCTGCTATGGTTTCCTGAGGATGCAACCAAATGGAAACCCAGGGGCGGTCGGAATCCAATAAGTTCATTGAGACCCTCCTCAAGTCTTTTTTACGGAACGCTTGCATGGTGAACAGGTAACAGAATAAAGACAATACGCCCTTGGATCTGGTCCTGAGGGACAGGTCCGAAAAGGCGACTATCATCACTTTCAGATCGATGATCACCCAAGACAAAGACATGTCCCGCGGGAACACGGATCGGGGGCATCTCTTCCTTCGGCTTTTTCCTGTGCACATAGGGCTCATCCAAGGGCTTTTCATTGATGTAGACTTGCCCTGCCTGAATGGCGATCCGGTCACCGGGAATGCCGATGACCCGCTTGGCTGCAGCCGAGTCAATGTCTTCCCACTGAAACACGATGAGATCCCCCCGGTTTATTTCCCGTTTACCCGGGCGTACCAATACCCAGTCACCTTCGTGGACGGTGGGATCCATACTGTGTCCTTCGGCTTGATATAAATCGAATAAGGACACAAATAATAAACATCCAAATAGGAAGATTCCAATCAAAATACAAGTATGAATCATAGTTTTAAAGATTTCATTTCCCCTTTTTCGCAAGAACACGATCCATCTTTTTACCTCCGAGTAAAGAATATCGTATTATAGCAAATCCACACTTAAAAACATATCACCTATTCTAAAGAGAATCAATTCATTGATAAAAAAATATCAGAACCTCTGTTGATTCGGACAAAGGGACAAAGGGAAAACTCAATTATCCGATTAAAAAGCAGGATCGCGATATGAGGGGAAAAAGTGGGCCAAAAGTAAAGATGGAAATCTTTTGTTGTAGAATGGAGACATGAAGACAGTGGAGCAGAGCTAAGTGTGGATAAACCCCATTTTGGCTTTGATAAAAGGGCAGGAGAATGGGCTACTGGACCCGATGCTCCACACATTGGTTGGCAAACTTCTGGAAAAAGAGACAAGGGTGGAGGACAACGGGGGCATATCTTGGTGGATGATGTACCTACAGGACGACCTAGCGATCCAAAATAGAAAGGGAGGATTTGGAATGGGAACCTATGGAGGACAAGCAATTGAAGCGGCTGAGGCCAATCAGATCCGGTTAGTGGAGATTCCTCCGGATGAAATGAATCAGATTCGTCAACGGGTGATGGAGAAATTTGTGGCTCTGGAAGGGAGAAATAGTCGTTTTTTCTGGGAGTATATGCTTCCGCCGCGTGTCTCTGTTCTTAATGAAGAGGGCTGGAGATGGATGGGAGAGTTTGTTTGCAAATCTGAGGTGATTCTCTTTTTCGAGGAAAGCAGAGAGGAATATGGATTTCGGCTGTTCTCCGGTCCAGATCTGGTGAAAATTTTGGGAGAGATGACTGGGGGGGAAATTTACCTTACTGACCCCAAAATAAGCTACCTGTTGGTTCACAATCATCACGATCATTTACTATCATCAGGAGAAGCTGTGTCCGAATGGCTTTCAAAATATAAAACATCCGAATACGACTTGCTCACTCGTTACAGAGAGGAGGGAAAGATATAAAGACTAAAAATCTCCTTTCTTCCATTCGGTTACATTCTTTAATAACATGTCCAGTTGAATTGGACCCTCTTATGAGAAGATCCATATCCGTTGAGGGTATGGATCTTTTTTTCTTTGTTAAGATGATAAAAGCAATACCGGAACGCGATATGAGGGGAAAAGATGATCATCATGGAGATGCTATCCGAGAAGCATTTGAAATGATTGAAGAAGAAACCGGCATCAAGAAAAGTGAGTTTGAAGCGAAAAAGTGGGCCAAA
>NZ_JBNPXF010000043.1:0-8107 GCF_050433445.1 Kroppenstedtia sanguinis
ATGCCCATATCACTTTAGTTTGCGAAAGTGAAAGACTGGTTTCCCTGAGTGTTATTCTGGTTTATTGAACCAGAAAGCCATTTTGCAAAAGGCTCGATCAAATACGTCCGAACAACGCTTCAAAAACAGCATGCCGAATATGTATTCCTTAAACTCGGAGGCATCCATCTTGCCACGCAAAATATCAGCGGCAGAAAAGAGATGACGCTCCAGTTGGGACAGGGTGAGTTTGGCCATGATGTTCATGCTCCTTCTCTGATGTATGATCTAAAGTAAAAATCAATCGTGACTAAAAATAATAGAATGAATCAGGTTCCATTTTCCAGTTTAATCGTATCCCCACCATAGTTCAATAAGGGTGATTGACCTATAATATTCGTTCATCGTTTTGTACCATAGACATGTCTCCATGGAACCTACGTACACCATCAAAGTTCTTTATGCTAAACGTATCCGATTTTACCCCCGGGAAAAACTCGGGCTTCCTCGTTTCCTATTGAGATTGGGATAATCAAGGTCGTCATGATGCCATCTCACAAAAGGTAATTCATCAAAGCATCAACCCCACTGTTTAGTGTAACATCAGAAAAACCCTTATATAACGATGTACAAAAAGCCTCCCATCGGAGGCTCCCGTTATTTCAAAACTGAATATCCAACTGTTCATTCAATGCTTTTTCCACGTAATCCTTTAAAGTTAGCGGCTACATCACGTCTCCCACCAATTCTTGTATCAAAGGTTTACTTGCTGTAGCATCTTCAAACACCCACGTCAAATCCCATCCATCCTCTACTAACATAGCATCTCTTTCAATCTCCCATTTTATCTCTTTATCCAATTGGTTTGGATGTTTTTTTATCGGCGGCAAACAAAAACCGGGCGGGGTGATTCCCGCCCGGGGGAGCCGTAAGGCCTTTGGTTCAGACCTTAGAAAAACGACTCATCGTTTATCAGTTTCTCAAGCAAATGTTCGAAGCTGTCAGCCATCTCCAATCTTTTCCCGGATTCATGATCAAGAACGAATATGTTGGGTTCATCGGGCAGAAAACCTACAGGATCACCATCATAATCAAGGCATACAACCACCATTTTGTCATATGGTTTAGGGAGTCCTTCTCGAAACTCTTTAGTCATTTCAACAAATGATTTTTCGGTGTCTGGCAGGAATTCAGCCACTCTTAAACCTAACATTTCATATTTTGGTACTCCTCCTGAACCATAGTGATGCAAATACTCCTTATGGTCTTCAGGAAGCTTTACACCCAATTCTATTTCAGCCGCTTCAATTTCACTCATGGGGACGGGCCCGCCTATTGCTTCTGGGGGGTTATTCTCAATGATGTGTTTATGAATCGCTTCTTTCATGATCAAACTTATCGGCCTCCTATTCCAATTTCAGAGGGAATTCATGCCCTCTTCTATGAAGCTCTTCAATGTATCGGGCTCTCCAATAATCCACTCTGTAGTCATCCCATCCGGGTCTTTTCTTACCTATTCCACCTTTATTCCCTAATGGATGCAAACGACTTGATTTTCCTTGGTGAATACTTTGCGGCATTTCAATTAATGGACCCTCTTCTCGTTGTTTCCAGTGGTGCAGAGTGTATGTGCCCTTTTCGGCTCTTCCGTATTTAGGGTTTCGTGGCGCGAGTTTTTTCTTGAACCGGTAAATCAATTGCTTATCTGACATGTATTGAATGGATCGTTGTTGAACAACAAATTCAAGTGGATTCTTGCGACCCAGCATACCATTATCATAATAAGCACGGTTCGGTTTTTTCATCAACCGACTGTATCCCTGAAGGGCTTGCTCCGCTTCTTCTTTACCTATTGTGTAACTAAATTTGCTACTTTGGCTAGCTGCTTGGCTCGTCGCCTGTTGCGCCTTCGGTGTGATACCCATAGCAGGCTTCTGGGCAGCCATATGAGGGACGACGGTGAATCCGACCCCCATAAACGCCGCGACAGTCGCATTCTTCCAGTTGAATTTTCGCCCATGGAGGAAGTCGTCGGCGAGGCTTCCTGCAGAGGCTCCGGCGGAGTTCCCGATGAGTTGGGCTGCTCTTCGACCGACATAACGAACAGCCCCTCTGGCCACCCCGCCGGTGACACCACCCCCGAAAGCGCCTGCCACGCCACCGATGGATGCATCAGCCAGGATGGTCTTTAAGTCATTCCCCTGATAGTAGGAAACGCCACCACCGGCCGCCATCCCGATCAGGATCCCGGCACCGAAACCTTGTCCACCTGGAACGAATAAGAGGACAACACCAGCAGCTGCAGTCAGCGTGGCCGCAATCGCTTCTTTATGTTCCTTGGCCCAATCCCAAGCCGCTTGGGCCCCGGATTTGATGCCTTCCCAAGCATTACTGGCCGCTTCCTTGGTCTCCTCCCATGGATCTTCTATGAAGTCCTCGACGCCCTGCTTAATGTCACTCAGGGTGTCCCCTATGGAGTCAAAAAACCCTTTGTTTTCGTCCGGTGGTGAGGGGTCATCCATGGCTTGAGCGGAAAGGTCACCTGTGGGTTGTAGGGTGTCAACGTTAGGTGAATCAGACGAATCCGATGGAGATGCTTGGTTGTTCTCCTGAGCCGCTGAACCATCGATACAGGCCGAATTCCCGCTCTCATCCACCATGATGTCGGAAAACTGACAAGCGACCGCTTGGCGTAGTTCCTGTTTCACTGGTTCACTGTTGACGGCACTCATCAGCATGCCTGCCAAAAGTGCACCGGCGGCGATCAGCATCACGTATTCAATGGTGGGGGATCCTTTTTTGCTATGGAGTGTTTTTAAAAATTTATATAAGATTTTCAATAGGCAACCCTCCTTGCTGATAATTTACTACAGCATCAGGAGGGTGGGAATAACATTTGCCCAATCTTAGCATAAGTTAAAACCTTCGTATGATAGTTAAAGTGCAACAGAATCATTGTGTAGTGAAGGCAATCCAAATTTCACCCCTCCAACCACCAACAAAGCCCCGAAAACGGCTCACCGTTCCGGGGCTTGTGGGGTTTTGTCCAATCACCAAGCAGGACATCGTCTACAAATTCATCGCCATTTTCTCCTCCGCTTGCCGTTGGTGGTCGGTAGACACGGAAGTCATATAGGAGCCGGCTACGCAGATGAGGAGGTTGAGGATGAGGCCGATGACGCCGCCGTGGATGCCCCAGAGGGTACCGAAGCCGGAGAGGGTCAGGGCGCCGGAACAAATGGCTCCGGTCAGCATGCCCCAGAAGACGGGGCCGGCGGAAAGGCGCTTCCAGTACAGACCGAGGAAGAAGGCGGGGGCGACCTGGACCAGCAGCTCAAACTTCAGGACAAAGATTTCGTACAAAGTAGCCGGGGGGTTCCAAGCGATCCAGAGCAGGAGGGCGACAGCGATCACCCCGCCGATTTTGCCGAACTTCACCTTTCGTTCCTCACTGGCATCGGGGTTGATGTATTTGCCGTAAAGGTCGTTGGACAACATCGAGGAAAAGCTGAGCAGGACGGAGTCGGCGGTGGAAATGATCGCCGCCACGATCGCGCCAAAGAACAGCACCATCACCCAGTAGAAGATCAGGTTGATGGAGGCCACCTGGTTGGCGATCAAGCCTACCAACTGTTCCGATCCTCTCTCATCCAACCCGGGAAACAGGCTGATCCCGATGATGCCGATCAGGAAGACCAAGCCGGTAGTCAACGGCGGCATCCAGGCCATTCGCGCAAAGGAGCGTTTCAACGTGCGCTCGCTTTCCGCAGAATAAATCCGCTGGACGGCATGGGGGTAAATAGCCGCGCCGAAGCCGACCAGGAGCAGCATGCTGAACCAGTTGATCGAGGTCTCCCAGCCGGGGACGGCCACTTTGGCCGGTTCTGTTTCGGCGATCTGCCGGGTCACATCAGCGAAATTGCCCCCGACCAAATAGAAAGCCCCTCCTAAGAAGACAACCACCCCGATCATCAGCACCACCCCTTGCATCACATCGGTGAAGGCGACGGCCTTCATCCCGCCCAGCCACTCATAGGCGAGCATCACCAGAACGAAGGCGATCACGCCCCATTGGTAGGGGATGGTCCCGCCGGTCATGCCGGCCACGGCGTGCCCGATGGCCACCAGCTGTTCCAAGAGGTAGTTGCCCAACCCCCACAACATCAGGAAGATGGCCAAGAGGGTCACCCCTTTCGATTGGAAACGGTAGGAGATCCAATCCGTCGGAGTGACAAAGTTTTTCCTTTTGGAGATGACGTAGAGGCGGGGGGCAAACATCAGGTACATGGCGATAATAATGGTCATAAAAGGAATCGATTGCAACCAGGAAAAGCCCTCCCGGTATGCTGTCGGCGCATAACCCACGATGGTATTGCCGCTGTATTGGGTGGCATACAAGGTGAAAAAGAGCGCGATGATCCCCAGGTTTTTCCCGGCCAGATAATAACCAGACAAACTCTTCTGCAAACTTTTTTGTCCGCGGCCGGCGACATAGCCGATCCACAGCATCACCACCGCATACAGGATCAGGATGATTACTCCGTCGGGTCCCGCAAAGGCCAGTTTCATCCTTCATCTCCCTCCCCTCGGCGCTCGGCTTCCTCCTTATCTTCCACCAGGTGCCACTGGTGGAGGCAGAGCCAGCTGAGATAGCCACATAGGATGAGGGAAAACAGGGTGGAGACAAAAGCCCAGAGCGGGAAGCCGAGGATCATCGATTGCAGGGCGCCCTTAGGCCAGTACCAGGGAACAATGGCCAACACGATGAAAGCCAGTCCGATCCAGATCCATTTGTTGCGGATGGGTTCTTTCACTTTGTCGCTCATGGGGAACCCCCTTTTTTAATATTGGCAACCTTCTGGTGAAAAATTAAATCACGTGTTGATCTTTCAGGGACTGAAGTTTAGCCTTGTCATAACCAAGGAGCTCCCGGTAAACTTCATCATTGTGCTGGCCCAGTTCCTCGGCACCGACGGACTGGACTTGTCCCGGGGTGCGGCTCAGTTTGGGAACCACCCCCGGCATCGGGAATTTCCCCAATTGGGGATGCTCGGTCTCAATGATCATCTCCCGCGCCTGGTAATGGGGATCTTCCACGATCTCTTTCGCCGAGTAAATCATCCCAGAGGGAACCCCTTTCTCTTCCAGGAGGGAGAGAACGTCTTTGGCATCCAGGGTTTTGGTCCACGTTTCGATCCGCGCGTCCAGCTCCCTTTGGTGCTCGCCGCGGGCTGTATGAGTGGCAAACTTGGGATCGTCGGCCAGCTCCGGCTCTCCCATCGCCTCACACAACCTCCGGAACACCCTGTCGGCATTGGCTCCGATCACGATGTACGTTTCATCCCGGGTGAGATAAATGTTGGACGGGGCGATCCCCGGCAGGATGTTGCCCATCCGTTCCCGGATATAGCCGGCCAGGAGGTAGTCGGGAACCAGGCTCTCCATCACCCCGAACACCGACTCGTAGATGGCTGTATCGACGACCTGACCCCGGCCCGAGCGTTCCCGTTCATGAAGGGCGGTCATGCAGCCGATGGTGGAAAAGAGCGCCGCCAGGGTATCCCCGATGGAGATGCCGATCCGCGCCGGCGGACGGTCGGGAAACCCGGTCACATAGCGCAGGCCGCCCATCGCTTCAGCGACGCTGCCAAATCCGGCCCGCTGTTTGTAGGGCCCCGATTGACCGAAGCCGGAGGTCCGGGCCATGATCAGCCCCGGGTTGATGGTGGACAACTCCTCATAGGAGAGGTTCCACTTTTCCATCGTCCCTGGTCGGAAGTTCTCAATCAGGATGTCCGCTTCCTTTACCAAGTCCTTCAGGACCGCTTGCCCCTCTTTTACCCGCAGGTTTAGCGTGATCGACTTCTTGTTGCGGGATTGTACCGGCCACCACAGGCCCACCCCGTCCTTTTCCTTCCCCCAATTCCGCATCGGGTCGGGCTTACCGGGAGGTTCCACTTTGATCACCTCTGCCCCGAAATCGGCGAGCAAGCGCCCGGCGAAGGGGCCGGCCAAGAGAGTCCCCAACTCAATGACGCGGACTCCCTCCAAGGGCAGCTGTTCCGGTTGAGCCTCGGTCATATCTATTCACCTCACTTATTTTTAGAAAGATTAACACTTTGTATACAGTAAGGCAATAGTAAATAAGTTGAAAAGGGTAAATTATTGAAATTATTTGTCCTGTAGTCTCTCTTTGTATACAATGACAGCGAGGTGACGATTTTGGATGTGTACCAGCTGATCAAAGAAGCGATTGTTGTCGGAAAATACAAACCGGGGATGCGTTTGACGGAGGAGTTTCTCGCCGGGGAATGGCAGGTGAGCCGGACGCCGGTCCGGGAAGCGCTGAAGCAGTTGGAGTCGGAAGGGCTGCTCACTCCACTTCGGCGTGGCATGATCGTCCGCACCTTCTCCAGAGAAGATATCCGGCAGATCTACGACTTGCGCACCCTGTTGGAAGGCTACGCGGCGGGCCAGGCCGCTTTGTACCGAAGCCCGGAGGAGCTAAAGGAGATGCAGGAGGCCAACCTCGCCTATGAACAGGCGCTCCGTGAGCAAGAGCCCCGGGATCTGGACGGGATGTTGGGGATTCTTCGCATCAACCAGCGGTTTCATGAAGCGGTTCACGCCGCTTCCCGCAATGAACATCTCCGTTTTCACATCGGCAAATTGATCGTTCTGCCCCTGGTGTTTCAATCCTTCTACTGGTATGACCGATCGGAACAGCTCCGCTCCCTGGAATTCCACCGGATCATCTTGGAAGCGATTGAAAAGCGGGACGGCGATCGGGCCAAAATCGCCATGCACGAACACATCTGTCAGGGCCGGGATCGAGTGTTAAAACATGTGGATGAATGCGAGAAAGAATCGGATAATTGAGATTTGTGGCGCCCCATTTCTTGGAAAGAGATTCCTTGTGTTTGCCCTCGATTACCGTGACATCTCGGTTGAACATACTTTGTTTTCCTTGTTACGCAGCCAGAATGCGTAGTTTTGCGGGAACGTCACTTCTTTAGTTGCCGCTGGACAAAGACGGCTTGGCCGTTTTCATCGGAAAAGTGCCGGGGCCTTTTGACCTCTTTTCTGGGAGCCACATTCGATTTAGAGAATTTCTCTATTTCATGGTTCATGATCAGGTATTCTTTCCCATTTGACTTGGTTTCATTTCCATTTGCTTTGGTTACTTTCACATGGCTGCCCGGTGTTTTTCCTTCATCCACCTGGAATTCAACCATTTCATTTTGTCCGTTGTTTTGAAACTGGATGTGAAAGGACCCTTGAATGTTTTGGTAGTGGTCCACGGCGTTGAGCATTTTCTTTTGGATCGAGGCGATTTTGGAATTAGCGTGGTAGGTTTGATCCTTCAGGTTGTCCATGTTAGCGAGGGCATTAGAGTTGCGCATGCTCACCATATCTGCCCTCGGTCCAATCCCCAGCTCCATCACCCCGCCGGGGCGAGGGTGATCGTCTACCTCCACGGCGACCAACCAACCGGATTCTTTCTTCCGATACCCGGTGATGACCACTTCGGTCTCGTGCCAGTGGATCACCTTTTGCTGAGCCACTAATTATGTAATCACACACAATTTATATCTGCAACGAAGTGTTACGCTGTACAGTACAGTTAACAAATAATCTTCTTGAAAACCTACTATACGAAAGGATCTCCTAATGGCATTGATTTTGCTTATTTTTATTTACCGACAAAACCCTTGAGAAAAGGACTGGAGGTAATAGAATTGAGTGTTTCGTTATCGAGATTTAGAACACCGAATACGGAGGGGAGCTTTGTTCAGTACAAGTCCCGGTACGAAAACTTCATCGGAGGCGAGTGGGTGGCCCCTGTCGGAGGCGAGTACTTTGACAATCCATCCCCGGTGGATGGCAAGGTGTTCACCCGTGTGCCTCGCTCCAAGAAAGAAGATATCGATTTGGCGGTAAGAAAAGCCCATGAGGCAAGGGAAAAATGGGGGAAAACACCGGTAGCCAAGCGCAGCCGCATCCTCCTGCAAATTGCTGACCGGATCGAAGAGAACCGGGAGATGCTGGCCCTCTCCGAAACCTGGGACAACGGAAAACCGATCCGGGAGGCATTGGCCGCCGACCTCCCCCTAGCGGCCGATCACTT
>NZ_JBNPXF010000044.1:0-7679 GCF_050433445.1 Kroppenstedtia sanguinis
AAGTGATCGGCCGCTAGGGGGAGGTCGGCGGCCAATGCCTCCCGGATCGGTTTTCCGTTGTCCCAGGTTTCGGAGAGGGCCAGCATCTCCCGGTTTTGATCGATGCGATCAGCGATTTTCAGGAGAATTTTACTCCGCTTGGCAGCCGACGTATTTCCCCACTTTTCTCGAGCCTGATGGGCTTTGCCAACAGCCAGATCGATATCCTCTTTCTTGGAACGGGGAACCCGGGTGAAAACTTTTCCATCCACTGGAGAAGGATTATCAAAATACTCTCCTCCCACTGGAGGTACCCACTCCCCCCCGATGAAATTCTCGTACCGGGATTTGTACTGAACCGGGCTTCCCTCCGTATTCGGCTTTTTGTAGCTGGATAACGTCACACTCATCGCTGCTCATTCCTCCTCTGTTCGATTTGGAAACAACGAGATCTTTACATGGATGTCCCTTGGAAGGCTTCAACAGAGGAACACTAGATCCTCCTCTGTTTCAAATATTTTGTCAACCCTATTTTCGCTGGGGTCCAGGACTGCAATTCTACATTCGCTTCCAATATGGTGTGTCTCTGTCCGTTCTATAGGATCCTCCCCCACCTCCTATCCCGAGATAAGGATATGTATCCAGATCGGAGAACATTCCCCCGACAGAGACTCCCATGAATAACTAGAGATCCTAGAAGCGTTGTGAAAAACCGTTCCCAGAGAGAGGGTGGAGGTTTCACATGGAGTGACTTGGGCTTGCTAGAACAACGGAACGATAGGTGAACCCCATCCCCACCGTCCAAAACCAAAATCACTATGCTTCTAGGATCACAGATGCTCAGGGTCATCAGGAAGCGATGGCCCAGCAAATCCAACCCACCCATCCTCCTCACGGTAAAGCGCCGTGCGGGGCATAGCTTTACGATCCTCTGCGGCAAACTGAAACACATCTATTTATAATAATCGCTTATGAGGGTATCGAGTGAAAACTCAATTATCTTGGAGAGAAGGATGAACTTCTAGGAAATCGTCTCCATTTTGGAAGCTGCCGCCTCGGCATAAGCCGCTTCAATCAGATCTTGGTATTTCTCCTCCACCACATTCACCTTCACTTTTAGAGTCGGTGTCAACTCGCCACCCTCGATGGACCATTCCTTGCCGCAGACTATGGTTTTCTTAGGAATTTCATATGCGGCGAATCCCTTGGTATACTTATCCACTTCCTTTTGCAGAAGACCTTTCACCTCTGGGTGTTCTGCCAGATTTTCTGGATCTTGTTCCGGAAGACTGCGTTTTCCAGCCCAAGGAAGCAAATTTTCATAGTTAGGAACGACAAGGGCGATCACATACTTGCGCCCATTTCCAATCACAACTGCCTGAGAGATATACCGACTGTTGGTGATATGGTTTTCTACCGGCTGGGGTGCTACATTTTTTCCCGTGGACAACACGATCAGATTCTTTTTCCGATCGACAACCCGCAAGAAACCATCGGGCGTCCATTCTCCCAAATCACCGGTATGCAACCACCCATCTTGGATCGCTTTCCGGGTAGCTTCCTCGTTTTTGTAATATCCCTGCATAATACTTGGCCCCCGTGCCAGGATTTCTCCATCCAGACCCATCTTCACTTCCAGATTGGGAAGGGGCTTGCCTACCGTACCGATTCTGGAACGCATCATCGGGTTGGCAGAGATGACAGGGGAAGCTTCCGTCAAGCCATAGCCTTCCAAAACCGGGATGTCGATCGACCAGAAAAAGCGGGCGATCTTCGGGTTGAGGGGGGCTGCTCCTGAAACCAAGCCTCGCAATCGTCCGCCGACCCGATCTTTGATCTGCCGGAAGACCAGTCGATCTGCTAGGGTGAATTTTCGTCTGAGATCGGAAGGCATAGATTCTCCCTTCAATAGCAAATCCATCCGTGCCTCAACAAGAACGTCATAGCGTCTGCGCCCCACATCCACCGCCCAGTTGAAAATTTTCTGTTTGAGGGAAGATGCCGATGCCATCTGTTCCTGTACTTTGGCATAAATTTTTTCCAGGAGCCTGGGTACCGTGGTCATCACCGTGGGACGCACTTCGAGGAGATTCTCTTCAATGGTATCGATACTTTCCGCGTATGCGATCGTCGCTCCCGCCCGCATGGGAACGAACTGTCCCGCCATTCGCTCAAACACATGAGAGAGAGGCAAATAGGAAAGACACACATCTTCGGGGACCAACTCCACAATCCAGAATTGAACCCCCTCTATATTGGCCAACAAATTGCGATGAGTCAGCATCGCCCCTTTGGGAGGACCGGTGGTGCCCGAGGTGTGAATAATGGTGAAGAGCTGATCCCCTCCAATCCTCCTCCACCCATCCTCCCAGTCGCTCCGGGGATGTTTCCGCCCTACTTCTCGAACCGAATCAAAGGAGAGCAGCCCTTCCCCTTCTGACAAATCAGGGGTGGGTTTCATCACAATGAGGTGAGATACCTCTGCGTCTGTGGATCGGATTTTGTGGAGTTGGTCTTCTGTTTCCACCACAGCTGTCCGACAATCGGCATTTTTCAAAATATATTGGACCTGATCCGCCGTCAGCGTCGGGTAGATCGGGACGCTGACCGCCGCTAGGCTAGCTACTGCCAGGTCTGTCACTGGCCACATCGGATTGTTGTTGGAGAGGATCGCCACCTTATCTCCCGGCTCTACGCCAAGATAGGCGAGCCCGGCGGCAGTCTCCCTCACCTGCTCCCACATCTCCCCGTAAGTGATCGACCGGTAAGCCCCTCCTTCCTTATACATCAGTACCTTTCTGTCGGGTCCACGCTCCACCGTCTGCCACACCATCGCCAACAGGTTACTGGACATCATTCCGCCTCCAATTCCAATGGATACGTATGATTTTCACTCCACCTTTGATTTCTCTCACTTGCAATCGGTTACAATCTTTTTCAAAGGGGAATCTCTCTCAAAGACGGGGATATTCATATTTACGTCAGGGACCTTTCTTTTTTTCCTTTTTTGACACCGATCGATTTGGGACTATTGGGATCATCTGCAGTTTGTCTTTGGAATTATCTGTGTAAAAGCGAATTTCGATCCAAAGCCAGAGCTGTGAAGGACCCTACGGCAATTCGGTTGAGCAGGCGGGCCACAGACTCCACTTCGACTTCCTCCTCTCCGCTCATCAGACGCTGGATCACCACCTCATGAATCGCCCCCACCATCGCCTGTGAGACCAAATTCATCTCGGAATCGGAAATGCCATCAGGTAGAATGGACCGGACGGTATCATGGATCATCCCGGCAAAACGAAGGTGTGCCTTTCGCCGGACTCCTTCCACCTCTGGGCTGATTCCCACAGAGGTGATTAACAGCACCTGGGCAATTTCCTGATGGTCGTTGCACAATTTCATATACCGACGGATCCCCGCATATCCCTTATAAGCCACCTTCCTTTCAGCCTGAATCGCCTTTTCCACTTCTTGCAGAAATTCGCCAGCCAATTGATCGAACAGGCGGGCTAACAATTCATCCTTACTTCGGAAAAAGTTATAAAAAGTGGTTTTGGAGATTCGGGCCCTCCCCACTACATCCAGAATAGACGTCTCTTTATACCCCTTTGATACAAACAGGTGCATCGCGGAGTACAAGATCTTATCCTTGGGCTGATCTGGCAATTCTCGGGTAAACAACAGCGGTTTCATGCGCCACACTCCCATTTCGACTCCAGTACGTACACGTATTTTACTGCAGAGAAAACAGCGGGTCAATACGGAATAGTGCAAAAATACCATTCTCCCCCGGTTTGAGGAAAAAGCAAATGGGAGATGCTTTTGCCACCTCCCACGAAAATCCCTTCACACTCCAACGGTCGAATCCACATTCAACCGGCGCTCCTCTTCCAAGCGACGGGGCCTTTCCACCTACAACCAGCACGAAAGCGGACCCGATACGGTTGTTTTAGAAAATTGCGCATGATTACCATCACCTTGGACTGAAAGGATCATTTCCCCTCAAGATCAGGCGTGTTGATTAGCTATATTTTGGGTGGGAAGATCGTGTTCACCCACGCGACCGTTGCCATCCGGCAAGGAAGTGAAAATTGTCCGCTCCAAATCTTCCGATCGGACAGGGGCAAAGCCTTACGGAAGCAACACAGGGAAGATGTTGCCCCAAAACGCCCTCCCTCCAGATTCTCCGCTGGGTAGGATGGCTACCTTCATCTAGAGCTTCAGCTCCTTTGGATTGTAGTGCCCATGGTACAAAGGTCGCTTTGCACCCATAGGGTACAAGTCTCGCCAAGGTCGCTTCCGCTCCCAGGTCTCGCTATGGCAGCACACGACTCCTTTCCGCTGTCCATTTTCTGGTTAATCAACAGCCCTGCCTCAAGATATAAAATTCCCTGGGCCATAGACACACCATCCAACACATGTGTCCATACAATAGGATAAAGATGGTTCAGAGGAGGTAACAAATGCATCTTCCCCATCTATATATCGCGCCTAGCAAAAACCCGGACCTTATCCTGTTGCAGGATATTGTCAAATCGATCAACGGGCAGTACAATGCGATCACCTGCTACGCCCAGATCGCGGAGATGGCCCCAGTGCAACAGAAGGAAAAAATTCTTGGAATCCGGCAGGAAGAGATTCGTCATTACCACACCTTCGTCAACATCTATATCAGTCTTACTGGTCAAAAACCCCCTGAAATCACTCCGGAACCCTGTCCGAAAAACTATCGGGAAGCCCTGGAGTTTGCACTAAAAGACGAACAGGAAACGGTTGATTTTTATCTCCATATCGCCGATCGAGCCCTCACCCCCTATATCAAGCAGGCATACATGCGAGCGGCTCAGGACGAACAGAGACATGCCGTCTGGTTTTTATTCTTCTGGACCAAACAATACTGTCTGAAAAGCAACTGAAACTCCGCAGATTCACCGCGGAGTTCCTTCTCTCTTATGGGACAAACCCCGCTTGACTCACATAAACCTGATCATCGGGAAAAACCTCTTGCAGCCGATCGTAAACGATCCGCCAGGCGGCAGGATTAACCCATTCTTCCAAGCCGAGCTTTTCATACAGCGAATACAATCCTAATTTTCGAGTCCGTTTGCCTCCGCTGCCATCCCCCATGAAATAATCATCCACACAAACCCGACGCACACGACCGACCAATTGGGCTGGAAACGCTTCACTGCTGGGCAACACCGGAGCAATCGCGACTTGGGTCGGTACACCCGCATCCGCCAAACGTTGCAGTGTTTTCAAACGGCCGGCGATCGGCGGGGCTCCCGGTGTAAAATGCTTGCGAATCTCTTCCCGGTCCGTCTCGATGGTCATGCTGACCCGGACACGATCCTGCAGGCGCAGGAACAGGTCGATGTCTCTGTACACCAATGGACTTCGCGTCTGCACCAATAAGAAATCAGGGGGAGCTTCCACCATCACCTCCAATAGGGACCGGGTCACCTCTTCTTGATATTCGATCGGTTGATAGGGATCGGTGCTGGATGACATGAAGATCGTCACTTTTCCCTTTTGTTTCGCCTTTGCCAGCTCTTTACGCAGGAGATCCGCTGCCCCTTTTTTGATATCCACCCAGGTTCCCCATTCTTCTCCGCGGAAAAGGGAGACTGGCATTTGCCGTACATAACAGTAGGAACACCCGAATGAACAACCTGCATAGGGATTGAGGGAATGGCTGTAACTGGCCAAAAAGCCGGTTCCTTTATTGAGAAGTGACTTCGGGTACTTGTGGAAAAACTGACTTTTCACAGGGATCCCTCCAACTGGTGATGGTTACGGAGAAAAGAGTAAAAGACACAACCCAGGATTTAGATTTTGTCAGACACTGTTGATCATCCATATTTTAGGTGGCAAATAAGGTCGAGATGGTGGGGCGGTGAAGAGCCTTTGAGTTCAATGCAAGAGATCGTAGCCGTCCCACCATCCCGTCCCCTCAAGCGATATTTTACGATGGGAGCAATGGGAAGAGCAAAAGAGTCATTTCGTTCCCATCATCCACTTTATGGTTCACAAGATAACCAGATTAAAGCTTGGGTTACGGTGAAGTATTTAGATGAAGCGTAAAAGCCATACAGCTTTCACAGTATGAATTAACCTTAGAGAAAGAGACAAATTGGAGGATTGTTAAATAGGAGTTTTCGAACTACTCTTTATAATAAATTGAGATAGGACATTTGGAAAACCTATGTTGCTTATAAAAAGCATTTTAACTGCATTTCTTCGTTGTTATCAAAAAAAGGACGAACCCATATGGCCGTCCTTTCTCCATTTATTTGTAAGCATTTCCAGGAGATGCAAATAAAGATTTATCCTCTACTTTATGCGTTACAACCATCAGAATCATACCAAACAAAATCATCCCTCCAGCAACAAAAGTGATTTCTCTGAATGAAAACTGATTTGTGAGCAGTAGGCTGCCTAACGTTGCGCCGATAGAATTTGCTAGGTTGAATACAGATGCAGCAATCGTTCCGGATAAGGCTGGTGCTTCTGTAGCTGCAAGAATAATTTTCGCATTTAATATCGGTGTCGTACCAAACGTTCCGGCGCCAAATAGGAAACAAGCTATATAAGTGAGGAAAGGATTCATTAATAGGAATGTGAAACTGATCAGCACGATTCCTAAGATTGCTATGGACATAATCAGACGCTCTGTCAATACTTCCGGCTGGATTTTTCCAGAGACAAAGTTTCCTATAACAGCGCCGAGTCCAAATAGGAATAATCCGATGGTTAACCTAGTTACATCAAAACCGGCAAGCTCCCTCAGCATCGGCTCAGTAAACGTATAAGCAGTAAAGACACCGGAAAAACCAAAAACAATGACTGCAATCAGCATCCAGACATTTTTATTTTTCAATACGGCTAATTCATTCTTTAATTTAGGGACTTCATTTTGTTTCCTATCAGGTGTAACTACCAGAAGACCGATTAAATTAATTGCTCCCATCAGGGTAATAAACCAGAATACGAGTCTCCAATCAAGCAATCCGCCAATATAGGAGCCAAACGGGACGCCAAGCATCACAGCAATGGTAAGTCCCCCCTGTACCGCAGCAATTGCGCCCGTGCGTTTATGGGCTGGAGAAATGTCGACTGCCATACTCATGCTTAGACCAAAAAACGGTGCATGCATAGATGCAGAAAGTAGCCGTGATAAAAGGAGTATCTCAAAAGTAGGGGCCGTTGCAGCAATGATATTACTTATTATAAAAATGGACATCAATGCGATTAACAATGGCTTCGGTGAAAATTTAACCGTCAGCATCCGAAGCAGCGGACCACAGACCGCAACGCTGATAGCATAAACACTGAGTAGTAATCCAGTTGTAGAAACTGCTACATCCAGATCAGCGGCAAATTGTGTCAATAATCCGGTTACTGCATATTCTGTCATGCCAATCGCAAAGGTACCAATCATAAATATGGATAAAATCATATTTCTAGAGAATTTCATGGTCATTTCAAACCCCTCCTTTCTGTCAAAAAAAATATTATAGAGGAAGAGACGCACGATGTCTAGGCTTCTGGTTGGAAAAATAAGAAATAATTTTGGGTATAAAATATCAGGCGTGTTGATTAGCTATATTTTGGGTGGGGAGATCGTGTTCACCCACGCGACCGTTGCCATCCGGCAAGGAAGTGAAAACTGGCCGCTCCAAATCTGACCATCGGGCAGG
>NZ_JBNPXF010000045.1:0-7318 GCF_050433445.1 Kroppenstedtia sanguinis
GGAGCGGCCAGTTTTCACTTCCTTGCCGGATGGCAACGGTCGCGTGGGTGAACACGATCTCCCCACCCAAAATATGGCTAATCAACACGCCTGATGGAAAATAGAAAATCAATTCACTATGAATTGAAGGTGTTAGCTTATTTAAGTACTCTGATGTGCAAACCAGCTCAGCCAGAGTGGTGGATGAACTCCCTTCCCTGCTTTTCCGCTAGTGCAGAAGAGTGAGGCGGTTCCGGTCACTTACAAAGAGCGTAAAGGCGAATCGTGCTGGGCGAGCACTGGAAATAGGTATCAGAAAGGAGTCGTGGAAATCCAAGCGAGGTAGGGAAGTTGTAGGGGAACTGAGCGACTCTTGAAGAGGAATTCAAAAGAGCCGCTCTTGTCTCTATCTTCTTATTCTTGTTGGATGAAGAAAGATGGATATACCGTTCCCCTGAAGCCAGCCGGTAAAATCGTCGGACTTGGAGGGGTCCATCAGAGCTTGAGGAGCGGAATCAACCGCTTCTGAGGAAAAACCGGTTTTTTTCTCCCGCGGAAAGGATATAAATATGATTGGACCATCTAAAGGGGAGGTTTTCTGATTGGCAAAAGTATTGATCCTGACCGGTGATGCGGTGGAAGCTCTGGAAGTCTTCTATCCCTACTATCGGCTGTTGGAAGAAGGACACGAGGTCACCATCGCGGCACCCAAGAAGAAAAAATTGCAGACCGTGGTGCATGATTTTGAACCGCATATGGAGACCTTTACAGAAAAGTTCGCTTATGGCCTGGATGCTGATGCATCTTTTGCAGAGGTGAATCCGGCCGAGTTTGATGGTCTGATCATCCCCGGTGGACGTGCACCGGAACATATCCGGATGCATGAGCAGGTGCCGGAGATCGTCACCCATTTCTTCACGGCGAACAAGCCTGTAGGTGCGATCTGCCACGCGGCTTTGGTCTTTGATGTGGTGCCAGAGGCGGTCCAGGGAAGGGAGATGACCGCCTTCACCACCTGCCGCCCGGAAGTGGAGCGGGCCGGTGCCAAATACATCGACAAAGATCTGCACGTGGAAGGAAATCTGGTATCCGGTCACGCCTGGCCGGATTTGCCCGGGTTCATGAAAGAGTTTCTGAAACTATTAAGCCAATAAAACATGGAAAACCACCCCTGCCCCCGGCAGGGGTGGTTTCATAAAGTCTGAAGTAGATGATCTATTTTTGCAAAGAGTGGCATGATTTTTGTATGATGGATAGGAGGATGGAACCGCAAGAGATCCATCGCACTGATTATAAGCCGAAAGGGTGCAACCCATGTTTGAAACCATCTTGTATGAGACCCAGGACGGAGTCGCAACAGTCACTTTGAACCGGCCAGAATCTTTTAATGCTTTCAATATGAAGATGCATGAGGAAGCGATTCAGGCCATGGACCAAGCTGTCACAGACCCAAAGGTGCGTTGCATCGTCCTGAAAGGAAACGGCAAAGGCTTCAGTTCCGGAGCTGATCTCAGCATCACCCAGGAATTTGGCGCAGAGGCGGACTATGGAAAGGTTTTGCAGGAGACCTACAATCCACTTCTGATGCAGATGGTGGAGGCGGACAAACCGATCATAGCCGTTCTGCACGGTCCAGCTTTCGGTGCGGGCTTGAGCCTGGCTTTGGCCTGCGATTTCCGGATTGCCTCTGATCACGCTTCGCTCAGTCTCGCTTTTGTCAACATCGGTTTAGTGCCAGATGCAGGAGCTACCTTTTTTCTGCCACGGATCGTGGGCTACAGTCGGGCGCTGGAGCTGGCGATGACGGGGAGAAAATTGGACGCGGAGGAAGCTTACACGATGGGATTGGTGAACCGGGTGGTGCCAGCGGAAGAATTGGAGACGGCAGTGGAGGAATATGCCCGGCGGCTGGTGCAGGCACCCACTAGTGCCCTTGCAGGGATGAAGCGCAATTTCTCGAAGAGTTTCGAAAATGACCTTCCCACCCTGTTGAAGGCGGAAGCCAGAGAGCAGACGGTCTGCGGCAGAAGCGATGACCATCGCGAAGGAGTGACTGCCTTCTTTGAAAAGAGGCAACCGATTTTCAAGGGACGGTAACCGGGAAGATCAGGAGGCTTGACAACGGTGGAACGATCATTTCTTGATATAGATTCCCACACTCCCGGAAAAAGGAATCGTTTTTTCAAGGATTGCATCTTTATTCAAGGGTGAGTATATTGTAAACTTTCACGTAAGCAAGAACCGATTCATTTCTGTTAAGAATCCGGGGGGACAGGGGTGGATGATCCTTTGACCTCGCCTGATCCCGCCGGGTGAATTTTGAGGGAGCAGTTTACCGACCAGGGAAGGGGAGTGAAATGATTGACGAGGAAGTTCAACAAAGTCATGGTTGCCAACCGTGGCGAAATCGCAATTCGTATTTTTCGTGCCTGTACAGAACTGGGCATTCGGACGGTCGCTCTCTATTCCGCTGAGGATATGACGGCTTTCCACCGTTCCAAGGCAGATGAAGCTTATCTGATCGGGGAAGGAAAAGGGCCGATCGAAGCTTATCTCGATATTGAAGGGATTATCGATGTCGCCAAGCGGCATGATGTGGATGCGATTCATCCCGGATATGGATTTTTGTCTGAAAATGCGGAGTTTGCTAACCGGTGCCGTGAAGAAGGAATCGTCTTTATCGGACCCTCGCCGGAACAGATTCAGATGTTCGGGGATAAAGTGAAGGCGAGAGAGATGGCGGTGAAGGCCGGAATCCCAGTGATTCCCGGCACTCCGGAGCCGATTGATTCATTGGCGGAGGCTATCGGATTTGGTGAGACTCACGGCTACCCGATGATCATCAAGGCCGCTTCCGGCGGAGGTGGCCGGGGGATGCGCATCGTCCGCGGTCGGGATGAACTGCAGGAAGCGGTGGACCGGGCCCGTTCCGAAGCGAAGTCCGCTTTTGGGAATGCAGAGGTTTATATCGAAAAATATCTGGAGAACCCCCGGCATATTGAAGTGCAGATTCTGGGGGATGAACAGGGGAACAGGGTTCATCTCTTTGAACGGGACTGTTCGATCCAGCGTCGGCATCAAAAGGTGGTGGAAGTGGCTCCCAGTGTCGCTCTGCCGGAGGAATTGCGAAACCGCATCTGTGAAGCCGCATTGCAACTGATGACAGTTGCCGGTTATACCAATGCGGGAACGGTGGAGTTCCTGGTGACGCCGGAGCAGGATTTTTATTTTATCGAGGTCAATCCCCGGGTGCAGGTGGAGCATACGATTACCGAGATGATCACCGGAATCGACATTGTCCAGTCGCAAATTCGGATCGCCGAAGGATATGCCCTCGATTCACCGGAAGTAGGCATCCCGTCGCAGCAGGAGATCATCACCCACGGTTATGCTATCCAGTGCCGGGTCACCACTGAGGATCCTGCGCAAAATTTCTTGCCGGATACCGGTCGCTTGCTCGCGTATCGTTCCGGTGGCGGTTTTGGGATTCGACTCGATGTGGGCAATGCTCATCTGGGGGCCAACATCACTCCCCACTATGATTCACTCTTGGTCAAGGTATCCTCTTGGGCGCTAAACTTTCAACAGGCTGCCAACAAGATGTTGCGCACGTTGCGAGAGTTTCGCATCCGGGGTGTGAAAACCAATATTCCCTTTTTGGAGAATGTCGTCCAACACCCTGATTTCCTGACCGGAAACTACGATACTACCTTTATTGACAGCAGACAGGAACTCTTTGCCTATCCGTCTATGCGGGATCGGGGGACCAAACTGTTGAACTACATCGGGGAGACCGTGGTAAACGGCCATCCTGGGTTGCCCAAGGGAGAGAAACCCTCCTTCTCCCCACCCCGTCTTCCGGATTTATCTCAGCTACAGGCTCCCCTGGAGGGAACCAAGCAAATTTTGGATAGAAGGGGGCCGGAGGAGTTGGTGGCATGGATCCGGGGGCAGCAACGGTTGTTGCTCACAGATACTACCTTTCGGGATGCACACCAATCTCTTTTCGCCACCCGGGTGCGCACCAACGATCTGTTGCGGATCTCTGAGGCGACCAGTCGATTGGCACCCGACCTTTTCTCTCTGGAGATGTGGGGCGGTGCCACCTTTGACACCAGTATGCGTTTTCTCAATGAAGATCCCTGGGAGCGGTTGACTCTCCTCAGAGAGCGGATTCCCAATCTTCTATTCCAGATGCTACTGCGGGGGGCCAATGCGGTTGGTTATACCAACTACCCGGATAATGTGATTCAAGAGTTCGTCCGACTTTCCGCTGACGCCGGGATCGATGTTTTCCGTATCTTCGACAGTTTGAACTGGACTCCGGGGATGCAGGTGGCCATCGAGGCAGTCCGGGAGTCCGGCAAGGTGGCTGAAGCGTCCATCTGTTATACCGGAGACATCCTGGATCCGAAACGGGATAAGTACAGCCTGCAATACTATGTAAACCTGGCCAAAGAGTTGGAACAGATGGGGGCACACATCCTGGCGATCAAGGACATGGCGGGACTGCTGAAACCCTATGCGGCCTACCAGTTGATCCAGACTCTCAAACAGGAAGTGGGACTGCCGATCCATCTGCACACCCACGATACCAGCGGTAACCAACTGGCGACCCTGTTGAAGGCTTATGAGGCAGGTGTAGATATTGTGGATGCTGCACTGAGTCCCATGTCCGGGTTGACTTCTCAGCCTAGTTTGGATGGCTTGGTGGCTTCTCTGGAAGGCAGAGAGAGGGAGACGGGATTGGATCTGGCTCGGCTGCAACCATTGGCCGATTACTGGGAAGATGTCCGTCCTTTTTATGCTGGCTTTGAGAGCGGGATGAAATCGACGACCACTGAAATCTATAAGCATGAAATGCCCGGCGGGCAGTACACCAATCTTCACCAACAGGCGAAAGCAGTCGGCCTCGGTGATCGCTGGGACGAAGTGAAAGAGGCTTACACTATCGTCAACCATATGTTCGGTGATATTGTTAAAGTGACGCCTTCTTCCAAAGTGGTTGGAGATTTGGCCTTGTTCATGGTTCAGAACAACTTGACGGAAGCGGATGTTTATGAGCGAGGGGAGCGCCTGGATTTTCCCGAGTCTGTTGTCCGCTTTTTTCAAGGATATCTGGGACAACCTCCCGGGGGCTTTCCCGAAAAACTGCAGCGGATCATTCTCAAAGGGCGGGAAAGCTTCACCCATCGTCCCGGAGAAAAGTTGCCAGCAGTGGACTTTGCAGCCGTGGAAAAGGAATTGCAGGATCAAGTCGGCCGACCGGTGACACCCACTGATGTGATGTCCTATATCATGTATCCCCAGGTTTTCTTGGATAAAGAGAAACTATCCAATGAGTACGGGCGGGTCTCCGCTTTGGATACCCCTACTTTCTTCTACGGATTGCGACCGGGAGAAGAAGTGGCAGTGGAGATCGAGCAAGGGAAGACCTTAATTGTGAAATTGATTTCTATCGGTTCCCTCAGTCCGGAGGGGAATCGCATCGTCTATTTTGAATTGAACGGACAACCGCGACAGGTCACGCTCTTTGATCAGTCCGCCGAAGTCTCTATGGAAGCGCGCCGTAAAGCAGATGCTTCCGATGAGGGGCAGATCGGGGCCTCTATGCCGGGGAAAGTATTGAAAGTGATGGTGGAGTCCGGGGATGAAGTAGAGAAAGGAGAGGACTTGATCGTCACCGAAGCGATGAAGATGGAGACGACGGTACAATCTCCGTTCCCGGGAAGAGTGAAAGCCGTTCATGCCAAGGCAGGGGACAGTATTGAAAGTGGGGATCTCTTGATCGAGCTGGAAAAGAACTCTTAAGGACCTGTCGTATCCTAATCAATAGAGAACAAATAAAAGGCCGGGAGCTTTGATATTATCCCCTCTGAGTAGACAGTAAAAAGCAAGCCCCTTACTGTATACTTGGAGGGGATTTGTTATGGGGAATATTCGGAGAACCTATTCAAAAGAGCTGAAGATGCAGGCGGTTCAGTTGTATCTCGAAGGAGAGCTCAGTTATCAGGCGGTCGCTAAAGAATTAGGAATCGCCGAGGATCGGAGTGTGCGCCGATGGGTTCGGCATTATGAAAACGAAGGGACGAAAGGATTGGAGGAAAAGCGGGGAAAATCGACGCACCCACGGAAAGGGCGGCCCCGAAAACATCCTGCCAGCTTGGAAGAGGAAGTGCGCCGGCTCCGAGCGGAGAATGAATTTCTAAAAAAGTGGCTGGGTTTGGAGGGGAGGTGAGATGTCAGAGGAAGGCCTATGCAGTGATTCAGGAAATGGCTACACGGTTCCCGATTTCCCTGCTGTGTGCAGTGGCTCGTGTTTCACGAAGCGGGTTCTAGAAGTGGGTACGAAGGCAGCAGCACCCGTCTTTAAAAAGCGTGGAAGATGAAAAACTGAAGTGCAAGATCCTTGAATGTCACCAAGAAGTAAGCGGGATCTACGGATATCCGAGGATCACTGTATGGCTTCGTCGTCAGTATGGGATCCATGTCAACCGAAAAAGGGTGTACCGGCTGATGAAGGAGTTGGGAATCCAGGCAGTGATCCGAAAGAAGCGAAGATATTTCGGTGCCAAGGAAGCGTTGGTGATCTCAGAAAACCGGTTGAATCGGGAGTTTTCCGCTTCCCGTCCCAACGAAAAATGGGTAACGGATATCACCTATCTCCCCATTCAGGGACGGTTTTATTACCTGTCCGCCATCATCGATTTATTTAACAACGAGGTCATCGCCTACCGGATTAGTAAACGGAACAATATCCAGTGGGTTCTCGACACTGTAAAAGCAGCCATAAAAAAACGAGAAGTGAATGGAGTCCTCTTACACAGCGATCGAGGATTCCAGTACACCTCTCGACAATACAATCACCTACTTCAACGATACAATATCAAGCCGAGTATGTCCAGGAAAGGGAACTGCTTGGACAATGCTTGCATCGAAAGTTTTTTTGGCCACTTCAAGAGTGAATGTCTATATTTGCATTCATTCACTACTATCGATGAAGCACGCCCTGTTTTTCATGACTACATACGATTTTACAATCATATACGTTTTCAATCTCGTTTACATAACTTGAGCCCGGTCGAATACCGGGCCCAAACTACGTGATTCATACAACCGGCTTGTTTTAACATGTCTACTTGACAAGGGGAAGATCAAAATTCCCGGCCTTTTATTTGTTCTCATCCTCAGGCGTGTTGATTAGCCATATTTTAGGTGGGGAGATCGTGTTCACCCACGCGACTGTTGCCATCCGGCAAGGAAGTGAAAACTGGCCGCTCCAAATCTGACCATCGGGCAGGGGCAAAGCCTTACGGAAGCAACACAGGGAAGAGGTTGC
>NZ_JBNPXF010000046.1:0-4836 GCF_050433445.1 Kroppenstedtia sanguinis
GCCCCGTCCTTCTTCGGCTCCTGGCGCCAAGGCATCCACCGTGTGCCCTTCACTACTTCTCCTCAGTTGCTTCGGTGAAATCTATTCTTGGCTCTTCTATATCCGGTTTTCAAGGTGCATCTCACTCTTCTGCGTCGCAACGGTATCTCGCGACGACAAGTAATAATATATCATGGAGAATCTTTGTGGTCAACCCCTAATTTCAATTTTGTTTTTCTCTGCTACTCTGAGAAACAGGCGGATGAGAGTGAGCCGGTTTCAATGCTTCGTCCCTCTCCCGCCTGCCTTGTTCTATTCCATGCTTAGATGAACGAGATTCTGCTGTTAATCAGTCTTCCTGCTCTGTACTGACTTCAAGTACTTTCCCGGATTGGGCATCCATCTCGATCTCCGTTTCCTGTGTACCGGATTGTATTTCCACTTCATAAATCAACTGCCCATCCTCTTTTTCCAGTTTGATCTCTTTAATCTGTCCTTTTTCTCCCGCTTCATGCAAAGCGATCTTCTCTGCTTGCTTCATCGTAATCCCTGGTTTGAAAACATCCTCTTCGGGTAATGCAGCGTTATCTGTCTCTTTGGTTTCTGTTTCCTTCTTCAGGATCTTACCGGAGTTGCTATCCACTTTGATTTCCGCTTCTGTCCCCGCCTTGATCAATTCCACTTCATAAACAGGCGTTTCACCTTTATATTTCAACTCCACTTCAGTCACTTTCCCATCAAACTCATCCTTGGCAATTTTCATGACTTCCTGCTCCGACAACTTTTGTTCTGTTTGATTTTCCTCTTTTTGCGGACTGGATCCATGGTCATCAGAGGCAAACATCTGATTGGCACCCATTCCGGCAACGGAAATAATCACAGCACCCGCCAATACAGACAACCACGTTTTCTTCATTCTTCATCTCTCCTTTAATCCTAGAAGTGGTGCAAGTCATCCACAGGGGCCCTTAATGGCGCCCTCCATAGCTCATCTCGATCTGCTTTACATATTAAGGTCCGAATATGAGAAGATCACTTCAGAGAGATTAGAATTTGATGAGAATCCCCTTATAAATGAAATGAAAAGATCAGTCCTCCTCCTCAATAGACAGCAACAAAACTCGGCCGTTATGGGCATCGACCTCCAGCTCGGCTTCCTGGTTTGCCGACTTCATGACCACTTCATAAACCAAGCGCCCGTCTTCCCGTTCCAAATCAATTTTCTTGATCCGACCCTGGAATTGCTTCCTGGCTATTTCCTCTACTTCACTGCGGGAGAGTTGGGTTTGATTCGGATTTGTGTCTTGTTCTTGAGTTGGACCCTGTTCTTTTGCCTGCGTCATCTCAAGTATCTTCCCTGACTCGGCATCCACCCGAATTTTATAGATTCCTCCCGTGGCTTCCAGTTTCAAATCATATTGCGGTTGTCTCTGCTCTGGGTCCAACTGTGCCTGGGTCACTCGGCCGGGATAGCGATCTTCAATCATCCGGATCACCTCTTTGGATGACAAATCCGGAGAGAAGTCCCGGTCCAGGAACTGCTTGATTCCCCAGCCGACCCCGATGAGAATTACCACCGCTGCCAGCACTGCCCATCCTCTTTTTTTCATTCGTCTCTCCCCTCCTGAAGCGGAACACCTTTCCGGAAACTAACGGTCACCGTCGTCCCTTGATTTTCTTTACTCTCCACATCGATTTCCGCCCCATGGGCTTTGACAATCTTTTTAGCAACGGAAAGGCCTAGACCCGTGCCCCCTGTATCCCTACTTCTCGCTTTGTCCACCCGATAAAACCGTTCAAAGATCCGTTCCTGCTCCTCTGCTGGAATTCCAACGCCCCGATCTGTCACTGAAAGGAAGGGATTCTCCCTTTTTTTCCCCACATGGACCGTCACTAAGCCTTCACTGTACTTGAGTGCATTATCCAGCAGAATAAACAGAAGTTGTTTGATTTTTTGCTGATCCACTTCTGCATAAACCGTTTCTCTGTCCGACTTCAATTCAATATCTCGCTGATAGGTCTTACGCAACGGCTTCAAAGAAGCTTCGCAAAAAGAAACCAGCTCGGTTTCCTCGATTTCCAGGACTTCATGATGCTCCTCTGTGGCCAGCTCCAACATCTGCCGGGTCATCTCCTTCATCCGTACCGCTTCCGAATGAATGGAGTCCACCGCTTCCTTTAAAATCTCCGGCCGTTTCATTCCCCAACGTTTCAGCAATTTTGCATAGCTCTCAATGACTGTCAATGGAGTCTTCAGTTCATGGGAAGCATCCGACACGAATTGCTGTTGTTTTTCGTAATGGGTTTTCAATATATCCATCATCCGGTTGAAGGTAACTGCCATCCAGTATAATTCGTCTTTGGATCTGCGCCCGGTTTCTAGATGTTGATAGGAACCTTGTCGTTGGTTCATTTCCATGGTTTGAGTCAAGGAATGGATGGGACGGAGAATCAACCGTGTCAACATCCTTCCGCCCATCAACGTTGGAACCAGGACCGCCAACCCAGCCACACCTAAAACCCACCGCAACATCTTCAAATTGGCGTAAATCCCTTCCAGACTCTGTGTCACTTCCATATCGGTTACATCTCCGTTTTCCCATACCATCGGATACACAACCGATAAATAGGGACGCTGATCCACGTGAATCCTACGATGACTTTCTTGATTTTCGTACTTGGGTTTGATTCGGGTCAGATTTGGATTCTCCGTCACGGTTAAGACGGCTCGATTTCGCTGATCCACCACCCGGATCATCCCCTCTTCCGGAATATAGGCGCGAAGCAGTCGTGTGGCTCCTCCGGGAGTGGCCAGCTCCCCTTTCACTGCTTTAACCATGCTTTCGGTTTTATCTTGTAACCGTGTCAGCTCCAGGCTCATCGCAGAATGATAAAACAGGGCATAAATACCCGTATTGATCAGAACGAGGATCATTACCATCCAAAGAGTGGTGAAGAGTTGGATTTTGGTACCGAGTTTCATTCTTGTGGACCTCGCATGCTGTATCCGACCCCACGAACCGTTTTAATCAGCGGGAAGTCAAACCCCGTATCGATTTTTTTTCGTAAGTAACGGATGTAAACATCTACCACATTGGTATCTCCGTAATAATCATATCCCCAAACTTGGGTGATAATCTGTTCTCGACTAAGCACTTGACGCTGGTTTTGCAGAAGAAAAACCAACAGATCAAATTCTCTAGGCGTCAAATCCAGCGCCCGTCCTGCCCGCACCACCACCCGGGTGCTGGGATTCACCTCTAAGTCTTCCAAAACCAGCGTTTCTTCTTCCGTGGATTTTCTCCACCTTTCACTGGTGCGGATACAAGCTCGGATTCGGGCCAGCAATTCTTCAATCTCAAATGGTTTGGTGATATAATCGTTGGCACCTTGGTCCAGTCCGGTCACTTTGTCGGGAACAGCATCCCGTGCCGTCAATAAAATAACCGGCGTTCCCTCATCTTCCAACCGAAACCGCCGCAATACCTCAATTCCGTTCAAACCCGGGAGCATGATGTCTAACAGAATCAAATCCCAGTGTTTCCTCTTCGCCAGCTTCAAACCCTGGACGCCATCTGTGGCACTCTCCACTTCATAGCCTTCGTATTGCAACTCCAATTGAATCACCCGGGCAATCTTGACTTCATCTTCAATGATCAGAATTTGTTTGTAACACATAAGCAGGTCTCTCCTCAGACTTTTTCATAACACAGCCTGTCGTCCAGGGCTGTTGATTAACCAGGAATGGATGTAGGAAACGAAATAGACCTTTCGCTCTTCCCATTGCCCCAACGTAAAATATGGCTTGAGGGGACGGGGAGGGTGGGACGGCTACGATCTCTTGCAAAGAACGCATAGCGAGACCCGGGAGCGGAAAGCGACCCTGGCGAGACTTGTGCCCTATGGGTGCAAAGGCTCTTCACCGTCCCACCCTCCCGACCTGATTTCCTACCTAAAATAGGGGGAATCAACACGCCTGACTGTCGTCATATGTTTCCCCCGAAGGGTGCCGGACATTTGAAAATCTCCCACTCATTCTTACTTTGAATTTAACAACCGAACATTAAAAAATGATGAGAGGGCAAAAGTGTGCCCATATCAAAGGGTGATGACTACTTGTTCGCTCACGGTTTCCATCCCCTAGCCAAAACATCCTGCTGACAGGCAAAAAAAGTATCCGACCTCCCGAAGGTTTTCAAACGGATTCAATATAAAATCACGCAAATATTCAGTTTCAAAGTTGGAGAGGGACTTGAAATTTTCTGTACCGTTCCAGACAGAGCGCTACCAAAGGGACCTCGCCGCTGACAATCTTTTTTACATAAAAAACCCCTCTTGATTCTCCATCGAATCAAGAGGGGTTGCATTCCCTGAAAACTAAAGAGCGATTAAACGACCCTGTAAAAACCGTTTGTGTATCCGAAGATACTCCGTAGAAAGGAGGTGATCCATCCCCACCTTCCGGTAGGGATACCTTGTTACGACTTCACCCCAATCATCTGCCCCACCTTCGGCGGCTGGTTCCCGAAGGTTACCTCACCGACTTCGGGTGTTGCAGACTCTCGTGGTGTGACGGGCGGTGTGTACAAGGCCCGGGAACGGATTCACCGCGGCATGCTGATCCGCGATTACTAGCGATTCCAGCTTCACGCAGGCGAGTTGCAGCCTGCGATCCGAACTGAGACCGGTTTTTTGGATTGGCTCCCCCTCGCGGGTTCGCTACCCGTTGTACCGGCCATTGTAGCACGTGTGTAGCCCAGGACATAAGGGGCATGATGATTTGACGTCATCCCCACCTTCCTCCGGCTTTCACCGGCCGTCTCGCCAGAGTGCCCACCTTTACGTGCTGGCAACTGA
>NZ_JBNPXF010000047.1:0-4464 GCF_050433445.1 Kroppenstedtia sanguinis
ATGGGTTTTCGGTTTGGTCACTTGAAAACTTCTCCATGATGGGGTGAAGTCCTTTTTCTATGCCTGAGGAGCCTTGCTGCTCAAGGGGTTTGAAATCTGCAAAAGGCTCAGACAAGTAATTAAGACACGTACAGGCTCTATGATATCAAGGCTAAGGAATATCCCATTTAACTGTACCCTAATGAGATAAAACTCCTTACATTATCGAAGGCTTTTTAAGGAATATTTTATTGTGGGTGAAGGAGGGATCCAAAATGAAATCAAAATTTGGAGAACAGAAAAAAACGAACAAACAGCAAAATTGATACTGCATTAAAAAGAGGAGGCTTGTTTATCGGGGTTAAAAAATGAGCCATTAATAAAGGGCACTGTCATTAAGCTCGACAGTGCCCTTTATTTGTACAGGTATTCCATGTTTGAATGGCAAAAACAAAGTCAATATGATCCTGTCACCAAGACCGGAAGGCCCTCTAATTCCCCGAATAGGACATCCTCGGAACCGGGTTGATATTTTTGAAACGACAACATAAGCGGGGATTGATTTAACTCAAATTGATACAAAAAAGGGTCCGTATAAGATTTTGCCCAATTATAAATATAACATTTTGCTTTTTCAGAAGCTGTTACCCGGGGAATAAGGGATTCCTTCATCTTGACCTCCTTGGCCTAATTACATTGAATTACATCTCAAAAACTAGCCTTGCCTTGGCTTTTCCTTCTTCCACTTCTTTCAACGCCTCGTTGACATCATGCAAATGCCGTTTTTCGTGAACGACTCGGGTTTTTCCGGCCGCATGAAGTTCAAATACTTCCTTTAGGTCCACCCTTGTCCCAACAATAGATCCAAGAACTGAAACTCCATTAAGAACGGTTTCAAAAATGGGCAGTCTTACATCATTGTCTTTTGGAAGAGCCACAAAGACAACTTTTCCACCTCGGCGCAAGGAGTGATAAGCTTGTTCAAAGGCTTGGGGTGCTACCGCCACACAGATGGCTTGGTCGGCCCCTCCCAGTTTTTTGATTTCCTCTACCGGGTCTTGGGTTCGGGCATTAACTGTATAATCCGCCCCGAGCTCTTTTGCCAAACTGAGTTTCTCTTCAAATAGATCGACCGCAACTACAGATGCTCCAGCTATTTTGGCATATTGCAAAGCCAGATGACCCAGCCCACCAATTCCAAAAACTGCAACCAAGTCTGAAGGGCGTGTGCCAGCCACCTTTACCGCTTTATATGTGGTGACCCCCGCACAAATTAGAGGGGCTGCTTCCATCGAGTCGACGCCTTTCGGTATTTTTACTACTTGATCAGCGTAAGCGTTGGCATATTCCGCAAAGGTCCCATCGATCGCATAACCAGTATTTAATTGATCTTCACACAAAGTTTCCCATCCAGATGTGCAGTACTCGCAGTAGCCACATGCATAACCCAACCATGGAATGGCCACCCGATCCCCTTCTTTAATTCCGCTTCTAACATTTTTCCCTAAGCTTTCGACGATGCCAACTCCTTCATGCCCGGGAATTAAGGGGAGCTTCGGTTTGATTGGCCAATCTCCATGAGCAGCATGGATGTCCGTGTGACACAATCCTGAGGTTTCGATCTTTACGCTGGCTTGGTTAGCGAGAGGATCCGGCAAGTCCACCTCTTCTACACTTAAAGGCTTTGAAAAATCGTGAACCACGGCAGCTTGCATCTTTTTACCCATAAAATACTTCCTCCTTATATGAGAAGTTACCCTAAAGGTTTGCAAATAACATGCCAAATGGGATTCTTACTAGTATTGCGTATATTCAAAAACACATATTGGCCATTTACAGAACAACGTTACAATTTGTTACACTTTTGTCCGTTCAAAGATTGGGAATTTATAATGTAGAGGTGAAGGAGGGGTTCTATGTTTCCTGATCGTCATCAACCAATCAAACAGTCTTGGGAACGAAGTCGTGAACTTGGAGTTGAACGACATCGTGCTGTAAACGATATTCTTAAAGGAGGAGAGTTAAAGGATCGCCAAGACAACTTGAGAGAGTTTTTTCAAGCTACGGATGACATTCTCGAGCACCTTTTTCTACAATTTAAACAATCAGAGTTCATGGTGATTGTCTCGGATTCCGATAGTTATATTGTTAATGCTTGGGGAGAGCCTCCTTTTTCTGAACGAGCTAAAAACGTTTGGTTAGATACAGGAGCAAATTGGGATGAGAGTGTCAAAGGAACCAATGCGATTGGGACAGCTATTTTTGAAAAAAAACCGATCAGTGTCGTGGGGGACGAACACTTTTGTAAAGAAAATCACTTTTTATCCTGCTACGCGGCTCCTATATATTCACCGACGGGAGAACTGCTTTGTATTTTAGATGTTAGTGGAGATGCACGATCTCATCATCCCCACACCTTGGGAATGGTGGTTGCTGCCGCACAAGCATGTGAAGCCAGATTGACCCTTCAACAGACAAAAAATGAGCTTACCTTAGCTTTGAATGAAAATAATCTGTTATTAAACGAACACCACCAGCCTTTGCTATCGGTAAATCAAGACGGCGTCATAACAAGGTTAAATAGACAGGCTGCCAAAATGCTAGGGCAGTCGATACAGGAGTGCATAGGGAAACCATTATCCAACTGGTTTCAAGAAGAAACCGATGAAATTTTGTCCTCCAACGGTTACAGTTCTAGGGTCGTGTCGTTAAAGTCTGCAGAGAATGATAAACAAACCAAGTGGATGGTCCATGCAGTTTTAGACAATCGAAAAAGATTATACCACGGAATGGTAAAACCCATCCCCCGACGAAAATCCAAAAATGAAATTGATTCCCATTTCGTTAGTGAATGCGAAAAAATGAAAAAAGCATTAAATATTGCTCAAGCGATCGCTCCAACCAAAGCTACCGTCTTAATCCAAGGAGAAACTGGTTCGGGAAAAGACTGGGTGGCTCGTACCATCCATAACTCGAGCGGAAGAAATGGGCCTTTCTTAGTTGTAAATTGCGGAGCGCTCCCAGAGAATCTTATCGAATCTGAGTTGTTCGGGTATGAAAAAGGAGCGTTTACTGGGGCACATAAAGAAGGGAAAAAGGGGAAGTTTGAGGCAGCCGATCAAGGAACTCTTTTTCTCGACGAAATCGGGGAACTCCCCTTAGCCTCACAAACGGTTCTACTAAGAGTTTTAGAAGAAAAGCACGTCACCCGGATTGGCGGTCACCGTCCGCGTCCAGTCGATGTTCGCATCGTAGCCGCGACGAATCGGGACCTTCCCGTCGAGATTCAGAAGGGGACCTTCCGATCTGACCTGTATTATCGTTTGTGTGAGTTTGAGATACGGATCCCCCCTCTTCGGGAACGGGAGGATATCCCGCAGATGATCGACTTTTTCCTAGAGGAAATGGCCAATGAGTTGGAGGCCGACTACCTTTACCTCGACGATTTGGGGATGAAAAAATTGACGATGTACCATTGGCCGGGGAATGTGCGGGAGCTGAAGCAGGTTGTCCGGCAAGCCTGTTATAACGCCTTTATATTACGGAAATCCAGGGTAATTTCGGCCAGTGACATTGATCATCCTCAAATGAACATGAAGCAAGGTTTTTTATTAGAAAACCAAGAAGAGAAAACGATACGCGAGGTATTGGAGAAAACCAACTGTAATATTTCCGAATCCTCCCGGTTGTTAGGGATCAGCCGTACAACCCTTTATCGGAAAATAAGTCAGTATGAATCGTTAAAGAATTTAAAGAAAGAGATGAAGAGAAAAGAAAAAAAGAAATGACCCGCCTCATGACAGTGCGGGCCATTTTTGTTTCTTAAACCTTGATATCGAGGAGTCTCCAGTCGATATCATTCTTTTTCTGTAAAAGGTCGGGAGTGGATTTATGAACCGAAGACTCAGGAGGAACTTCCAGTGAAAAGGAGGTCCCCTCCCTCATGTCCATCCCTTTTTCGGATCAGAACAACCCGGTGGGGTTTTGATCGTAGGAGATGAGGAGATTTTTCGTCTGCTGATAGTGTTCCAGCATCATCTTGTGGGTCTCCCGGCCGATACCCGATTGCTTGTATCCGCCGAAAGCGGCGTGGGCGGGGTACTGGTGGTAGCAGTTGACCCAGACCCGGCCGGCCTCGATTTGACGAGCGATCTGGTAGGCTTGGTGCGTATCCCGAGACCAGAGCCCAGCACCCAGCCCGTACAGGGTGTCGTTGGCGATCTCCAAAAGCTCCTTCTCATCTTTAAAGGTGGTGACCGAAACCACCGGTCCGAAGATCTCTTCCTGGAAGATCCGCATTTTATTGTTTCCTTCGAAAACGGTGGGCTGCACATAAAACCCATCCGGATATTGTTCGTTTTTAAAAGCCTGACCACCAGTCAGCACCTTGGCCCCTTCCTGCTTCCCGATATCCAGGTAGCTCATGATCTTCTCAAACTGATCCCGTGAGGCTTGCGCGCCCATCATCGTTTGCGGATCCAGGGG
>NZ_JBNPXF010000048.1:0-2892 GCF_050433445.1 Kroppenstedtia sanguinis
AAAAAATTGGGCGACTTTTCCCCTGTTGAGCATCGGGAAAAAGTCGCCGCATAACCGTTCTTTTTTCATTGTCTACTTGACGGGGTCAAGACCAATGCTCACGGACTCTTTGATGAGAAAAATGAAAGACGTTGGGAACAGTCACGGGGTCACCGGACGGAATCTAGGTGGATGGACTCGGTGGATCATCTGGTCACTGTGAATGAGCTCTTGGAAGCCGAATACAACCAGCGATATCCGGTCATCTCTACAACGGTGTTGCGAAACATCCCCGAAAGCCTACCTCAACTACCATCGGAAAAAAACTATTTCCATCAAAGGTTCGGACTCCATCCCGAAGACCGGGTGGTTCTCTACCAAGGAAGGTTCACCCCGAAACGGGGGTTGGAGGAGCTGATTGAAGCGGTTGAATCACTCCCTTCCCAATATAAACTTGTTTTGCTCGGATACGGGGTGTGGGAGGAGCAAATCTTGCATCGGATCAAAGACTGGAAACTCCAGGACCGGATCTTCTGTCATCCGCCGCTGTTGCCCCAAAAGTTACTACAGGTGACCAGCCATGCTGACTTGGGAGCGGTTTTGTATCAGAGCACCTGCATGAATAGCTATCTGTCTACTCCGACCAATCTTCTGGAATATATCCAAGCGGGGCTGCCTGTCGTCTGCAGTGACCATCCAGGAAAAGCGATTGTGGTTGGTACATATAAGACTGGGCGGCTGGTGGATCCCCGAAACATAAAGGAGATCAGTGGAGCGATTCAGGAAATCCTCTCCGACCCGGACACTTATCTGATCGGAACCCACAAGGCGCGAAAACAGTTGCAATGGGAAAAAGAGCAAGAACGATTGGTGGCACTTTACCGTCAATTGCACCTTCCCCCCAGAGATCGACTGGAGAAGGAACAAGAAGAAGAGGATATCATCGCGATGCAGCCGCACCTGCGTCAGCTCTGATTTCCCGCAAGGTGCGGTTCCATGGGCCCTCAGGGCCCCTTCGGGACCGCTTTTTCTCTTCTCTATTCTTGACAACTTTTTGGGTTTCTTGTAGGATAAAGAGGATTTCAAAATGGTTATGGGGCTGTAGCTCAGCCGGGAGAGCGCCTCGTTCGCAACGAGGAGGTCGGCGGTTCGAGCCCGCTCAGCTCCACCACCAAAACCCCCGCATGGACGAAGCCCCATGTGGGGGTTTTTTTGTTGGTGGATTCCGGTTGGAGGTGTAGATGGGAAAGATGGGGGAAATGTAAGGATGGGAACTGAGAAAAACGGCCCAAAGGGGGTCTCTGTTTGGGGAAGAACCAGCACGACAAAAAGAGCTTCTGGGGGTGGCTCGGCGGGGTTGGGGCTCTGATTGCCGGTGGCATTCCTTCCATATTAAAACTGGGGAAATTCGGCGGGACACTGATCAGCATGGTGGTATCGGCCGGGGCTTATTCTCTGGTGTTACAATTTCCCTGGTTTTTTTCCATCGGCCTGGTCTTGATGATTTTCATCCATGAAATGGGTCATGTTTGGGCGGCCCGCAGGAAAGGACTGCCGGTCTCCGCCCCTGCTTTTATTCCTTTCTTGGGTGCACTGATCACGATGAAAAAGCAACCTCGGGATGCGGTGACGGAAGCTTATATCGCCTTTGGAGGTCCCTTGCTGGGGACGGTGGGAGCCACCCTCACCTATCTGTTGGCATGGTGGACAGGCTATGAGGTATTGGTTCCTGTAGCTATGATTGGATTCTTCATCAATTTGTTCAATCTATTGCCGATCCATCCACTGGACGGCGGTCGGATCGTGACTGCGATCTCCAGGTGGTTATGGGTAGTGGGGTTGCTTCTCGGTCTCTGGTTGGTTTGGCAGCTCCATAGCCTTTTACTCCTCTTGATTTGGCTTCTCTTCGCTTTTCAACTCTGGGATTCCCACCTTTCCCGTCGCCGTCATCAAAGCCGTCCTATAAAAACCACAGTGGAGGTGGATCCAGCCTTGGTTGAGAGCTGGGAGGGCTCTCCACCTGCTGGAGAACCCCAGGAGTTGTCCTTTATCCAATACTGTTCCTTGACGAATCAGGAAACGATCTGCGATGTATATGATCCTAGCGGTAGCATGCTTTATCGTTTTGAGGGATTCGGGGGCGCCTTTCAGAAGATCCGCCTGTTGCAGACAAAGTTGAAAGAGACTGCAGATGGACCCAGAGTCCAGATGAAATTGGAGGTCCACTATCTGAGAGGGGAAGAAGAGCAACTGCTACGATCGGATAAGGAGTACTATGCGGTCTCCCCCTGGACCCGCCTGGGATATGGTCTGGCCTATGTTGGATTGACGGGCTTCCTGTTGTTTATGGTGATGATGGTGGGGCGTTTTTCCTTCGTCGGCCCTCAAGTGGTGAGTTAACCCGAAGTTACCCCTATTCGTAATTCAGTTCCGGAAGCCCGGTCGACTTAGATCTCGTCCGTTTCGCCTGTGATTTCCCCTGGAAGGTCGTCCCCGGTAAAGCTGGAGAAAGACTAGGTTGCTGTTTCTACAGCGGTAAGGGACGATCTTGGAGGGCGAAGATTCCCTTCGGACTTTCAGGGAAGATTCAGAGGTAAACCAGCTTCGTATTCGATGGGTGAACGAAGGTCGAAGTGGGTTGGGAGAGCGGATCCCCGTGGCGATCTCCCGCTGTTTTTGTCGGGCTACGATTTCCATCGCATAGGGATTCATATTCATCAATTGAAGTCCTCCTTTAAATATGAGAAACTACAAAAAAACGCCACAAACCAGCGGTCTGTGGCGCTCATTTAAAAAACACCACAGGTCGATTACGACCTGTGGTATTATCCCCATACGGTAGACAGTGAAAAAAGTCCATCTGGTAAGATGGACAAAAGCACTGAACTGCCGGAGGGGATTTTCTTATGGCGA
>NZ_JBNPXF010000049.1:0-2741 GCF_050433445.1 Kroppenstedtia sanguinis
GGGGGAACCTCTTTTGGATCGGATTCCCCGAAAGAGCCAACGTAAAAGATCCAATCAACCCGCCTCCTATTTTGGAAGATTGTTGGTTAATTGGAGGATAGTTTATCTTGACTTTTCTAACCAATAGGACTTTGGTTGTAAAAAGAAAAAATCCAGTGATAGCTGGATGTTGGCCTGGATATGCCCCTTTCGATGGCTGCCATACTTAATAAAAGTTGATTGAAAAAGATTCCCGCCGATAAAAAGGATTGCAGTTTGTTATACATTCAAATCAGCTCCAATCATTTATGTTGAGAGATAGGTTGATAATCGGTGAAAAATTTTAATGGATTTGTACAACTTCCGGTTGATTGAGAAGATCTCGTTTGTTAAAAAAGTATAATCAGGGAGAGACAGTATCTCTCGGTTCGATTAAGTAGGAACGATCCTGAAAGCAGAGTGAAAAATCAGGATGTACCAGACGCACCCTCTTATAAGACTTCTTTTAATTATTCAATGCAGGCAACAAAAATCCGGAGTGGGTAAACACTCCGGATTTTTGGTTTTCCTATCACTGGCTAATCTGTTGGATCAGTGCTTGTTTGCTATGGATGGTTTCAATTTGAGGGTCCACTTGTTGGGGAGCTTCCACCTGTTGGCCCTCCACTGCGAACTTGCCCTGATAGGCACCAGTGATCACGTAGGCGTCTTTCGCGACGGGGCCTTTGTATTTTTCCAGAAACAAGATGTATCGCTGGGAGGGATCCATCACCCGATTGTCTTCCATGGTAAGATGGTTCTTCCCGTCAAAACCCCCGGTTTCCAGGACGGTGATCTTTTTCTCTTTCAGTTTTCCGTTCAAAACTTGATCCACTTGCAGGGTGCTGGTGGTGAACAGAACTCCCTCATGGCTGAGAGTTTTCTGAGACCGGGCAGTCCCTTCCACGATCAGGTCGGCTGCTTTTTTCATTTCATCCACATGGGTGTAAGTGTGGTCCACAGACAGATCCATTTCCAATTCTTTCGGGGCGATGAACGAGAGGTAGATCCCGACGGCCAACAGTACGGCCAGAGCCAGTACCGTGATGGTGAAAGCCCGGCCCTTCACAGCTTGGATCACTTTTTATCCCTCCTTGGAGTGAAAGTGCTCATGGGTAGATGGCATTGACTCCATTGATATCATCTGAGGTCGGGGAGTAGACGGTACGGCCATCGTTGGAGTACATGACTGATCCGCCGGGTCCGAGGCTGTCCTCGTGGGAGAGTCCTAGAGCATGGCCTAGTTCATGGGTGATGACGCCCTTGCGCTGGGCAGATGAATACCCATCGGTGTAAAGGGTGTTGATGGAAATGTCGGCGTGCTGAATCGTATTGCCGGAAACTTGGGTTAGGGAGCAGAGTCCGCTCCATCCAGTGTTTCCATAGTTGGCAGCATTTGTGCTGACACCAGCAGTGTTGCCCCCATACACATAGTTTGCATGGGTACGGTTGTTCCAATCATTCTTGCCGTTGTTGCATTGCGTGGTGTAATCGCCGTGCATATCACATTCATAGGAGATGGTGGAGCTGGCCCATTTGTATCCCCAAAGCTGATAGGCCATTGTCGGTGTCCAGGACCCAAACACCAACAAAGCAAGAGTGATGACGGTGATTTTTTTCAGCAAAAAGATCTTCCTCCCTCACCATGGATTTCAGATTGGAATGCAATCTGTGAGAAATAATTCTACAAGGATTCAAATAATCCTCTAACTTCTGAATTTTTTTAATAGAATTCGGCTCTATTTGGTTGAGATCTTTATCTCGTGGCGCTTTTGTAGGGTTTTTAGAGATAAATTGAACCGATTTGATCATTACTATAAAATAGCAATAGGAGATTCAAGCACGCTGCAATTGAAATCGGGTGTATGACTACGCGAGATTCTATGATTTTCTGCTGAATGGATGGAGCGAGATCCGAACGGCAACCAACTGGAAGCAATGCGCAATTAAGGGAAGTACTGAGGTGGATGTGGTTCAGAAGAGGGGATAAATTCCGGTTTCCTGAACTAAATGGCCCCCGACGGGGGAATGGAGAGGATGGTATGGATGCATAAACCCTATAAAATTGCTGCCAAAGCGATTATTTTCGATGGAGATCAGGTGTTGGTTCTGCGTAAATCGAAAGCGGAGCGGAGTGCGAAGGATACTCACGGATGGGATTTCCCCGGAGGGGGATTGGAACCTGCGGAACCCCTGATGGAGGCACTGTATCGGGAAGTGCAGGAGGAGACAGGGCTTTCCATCCGGGTGGTGGGTCCTGCTTACATCTATGATGATCTTCAGGAAGAGAAGCACCTGATTATCATCAAGTTCGCTTGTCGACAACCGGTGGGCGAAGTGAAACTGAGTGCTGAGCACGACAGTTACCACTGGACCCGGATGGATGAATTGGATTCGTCGCCCTATCCCGAGTGGATGAAAGAGGAGATCCGTCGCGCTTACCGCATCTATATGGAACGATGAAAAAGGCCGCCCCCAATCGGAGCGGCCTCTGTTTAATTCATTTTGGACCAGTCGATACTCTCTTCCACGATCTGGGCCAATGTTTCGAGATGGTTCCGATCGATATCATCGAAGCGGTTGGGGACGGGGCTGTCAATATCCAGCACTCCGATGATGCGCCCCTGGGCCTGCAAAGGGATCACGATCTCGGATCGCGATGCAGGGTCACAGGCGATATGACCGGGAAATTGGTGGACGTCAGGGACCAGCTGGGTGGATCG
>NZ_JBNPXF010000050.1:0-2220 GCF_050433445.1 Kroppenstedtia sanguinis
CGCCATAAGAAAATCCCCTCCGGCAGTTCAGTGCTTTTGTCCATCTTACCAGATGGACTTTTTTCACTGTCTACCTCAAGGGGATAATACCACTTTTTGCGGAAGGGACCGTTTTTTTGTTAGGTGGAAAATCCCGATTTGGAGCCCTGCAGTGCAGGTGTTAATCCACGCGCTCCATCAGTTGGTTCAGTAGCTGTCGGGCCTGCTCTTTCCCCAGAATCCACCCTGGATCCGATCCAATCGATTCATTACCTCATCCACTCTCCCAGTTGACAGCTCCAAATCCGCAAAGGAGCGAAAGAGTCCCACCGCTCTTTCCACCTCCGAATTCCATGTTCTATCACTTTTGCCTTGTTTCTTCCCCATCCCTGGCTGGATTCATTGCCAGTCCACGAACCGAGCCCGTTTCACCAAGAGTCGGTGCTGTCTCAAAGATTCCTGCAGACGTTTCCACAAATCATCTACCGCCTCCAGATGACGGGCCTGCTGCGCCCGGCGTAGCTCTCTCTGCAGAGGAGCCACCTCCTGGCTGTAGAAAAGATCCGCCTCTTTGATCTTTTTTTTCTTGCGGAACGCTTTTGGTTCAGATTGCTGTGTCCCCCTGTGACGCTTTTTCTTCGCCATTGGAATCACCCTTATATGTCAAGGATGATCCATTCTATGCACCCCGCCCGGTTTCCGTATATTGTCCCGGTGAAGCCTGACAAGAATTGACCCGTCTATGACGCTTCGCGTTAATATTGCTGACTGAGTTTTGAGAAGAAAAACCAAGATCCATCAAGAGAACATGAAAACCGGCGGGGATCCGCCGGTTGGGGCCTTCAATATTTCTTGATCTTGAAATTGTCCCGCAGCAGGGACCATTGGTCAGGGAATGGTTCCCCCAGGACCCAGTAACCCACTCCACGGACACGGTACTCCTTGATCAGGTCAAACCGGGCTTGGGCACTTTGGCTGTTTTCAAACCAGACCACATGTTTTTTCCCTTGTTTGTCCCGGTAGTAAAAATAGGGAGCCTGGTCGCGATTGTTGTAACGGATCTCGGCTCCGGTCTTCCGCGCCAATTCAGCGGCAGCCTGAGGAGCGATCCGTTTGGCGGGAGGACCTCCCTTTCGGTAGGGCAAGGTCCAATCATACCCGTACAGCGGGGCCCCCACCATGATTTTTTCTCGGGGAATCCGAGTGACGGCATAGTCCAAAACCTTGCGCACTTGGGGCAGCGGTGACACTGCCATCGGCGGCCCTCCAGTCCACCCCCACTCATAGGTCATCAAGATGACAAAATCGGCCACTTTTCCATGAAAAGCATAATCATGGGCGCCATGCCACGGCCCTCCCTGCCGGTCGCTACTTTTAGGGGCGAGAGCCGTGGATACCGTAAATCCTTCCTTTTTCACAAGTGGGAGGATCGTCTCCAGAAAACCATGATACAGTTGGCGATCCTGTTCCCGGATATGCTCAAAATCGATATTGAGCGCACGGTACCCTTTCTCTTTCATCACTCGGACCACATTGCGGATCAACCGCTGACTCGCCTGCTTGTCTGTGAATATCCGGTGGGCGATGTCCGGTTGAAAATTTCCATCTGCAAAATTGGTAAGTACCAACATGGGAAGGGCTCCATGGTTTCGGGCAGCCTTCAAGCTGGACTCCTCATGGAGAGAGATCAGACCCCCATCGGGTTTCACCTGGTAGCTGAAGAAGCTGACATAGGTAAGATCGTCTCCTACATCCCGTATATCTCGGGTCGCTTTTTTCGCATCCATCGGTTCAATAAAACCCAGGGTTTCAATGCGCGGTGAGGCGGGACGTTTTTTCACGGGTCCCGCCCCATCCCCTGATTTGACCCTTGTCACCGGCGGTGGATCGGCAGACCCAGTCTGTCGGGGCGTCGTGTTGTCATTCCCCTGGCTCTGTTTTCCCATCCCGCCGCAACCGCTGAACAGGAGGAGGGAAATCAGACTGAGGCTGATCAGTTTTTTCATCATGAATCTCTCCCGGATCAAGTGAAATCAATACATTCCCTTTTTTGTGCCGCTCCCAACAAGAGATGTCAGCACATCAGGTTAAACTTAACATTTCAGATGAAGTCCCCTTTTATACACACAAGAAAAAGCATGCACTGTTGGTATTATCCCCATACGGTAGACAGTGAAAAAAGTCCATCTGGTAAGATGGACAAAAGCACTGAACTGCCGGAGGGGATTTTCTTATGGCGAA
>NZ_JBNPXF010000051.1:0-1639 GCF_050433445.1 Kroppenstedtia sanguinis
TTCAGTATGTCGTCGTCGACCCGAAACCGGGTGATCTACCCATGTCCAGGGTGAAGTTGAGGTAACACTCAATGGAGGCCCGAACCCACCGATGCTGAAAAATCGGGGGATGAGGTGTGGGTAGGGGTGAAATGCCAATCGAACCCGGAGATAGCTGGTTCTCCCCGAAATAGCTTTAGGGCTAGCCTCGGAGCAGGAGTCGCGGAGGTAGAGCACTGATTGGGCTAGGGGCCTGTCCAGGGTTACCGAACTCAGTCAAACTCCGAATGCCGCAGACTCATCCTCCGGGAGTCAGACTGCGGGTGCTAAGATTCGCAGTCGAAAGGGAAACAGCCCAGACCACCAGCTAAGGTCCCCCAGTGCGTGTTGAGTGGGAAAGGATGTGGAGTTGCTTAGACAACCAGGATGTTGGCTTAGAAGCAGCCATCATTTAAAGAGTGCGTAATAGCTCACTGGTCCAGGGACTCTGCGCCGAAAATGTAACGGGGCTAAACACGCCACCGAAGCTGTGGATCCCGTAAGGGATGGTAGGGGAGCGTCCCCAGTGCATCGAAGTCGTGTCGAGAGGCACGGTGGAGTGCTGGGGAGTGAGAATGCCGGTGTGAGTAACGAAAAGAGGGGTGAGAATCCCCTCCGCCGAAAGCCTCAGGTTTCCTGAGGAAGGTTCGTCCGCTCAGGGTAAGTCGGGACCTAAGCCGAGGCTGAAAAGCGTAGGCGATGGATAACAGGTGGAAATTCCTGTACCACCTTCTGCCGTTTGAGTGACGGGGGGACGCAGGAGGGTAGGAGATCGCGCGATTGGAAATGCGCGTCCAAGCGGTGAGGCTGAAGGAAGAGGTAAATCCCTTTCTTCGAGGCTGGGCCGTGATGGCGAGGGAAATATAAGTACCGAAGTCTTTGATCTCACACTGCCAAGAAAAGCCTCTAGCGAGGCGGAAGGTGCCCGTACCGAAAACCGACACAGGTAGGCGAGGAGAGAATCCTCAGGCGCGCGGGAAAACTCTCGTTAAGGAACTCGGCAAAATGACCCCGTAACTTTGGGAGAAGGGGTGCCCCGGTAGCGTGTGGGTTCCCGCACGACGCGAGCGTAAGCTGGTGTCGGGTGGGTCTGTGCGCGAGGGGGCCGCAGTGAATAGGCCCAAGCGACTGTTTAGCAAAAACATAGGTCTCTGCGAAGCCGCAAGGCGAAGTATAGGGGCTGACGCCTGCCCGGTGCTGGAAGGTTAAGGGGAGGGGTTAGACTTAGGTCGAAGCTCTGAACCGAAGCCCCAGTAAACGGCGGCCGTAACTATAACGGTCCTAAGGTAGCGAAATTCCTTGTCGGGTAAGTTCCGACCCGCACGAAAGGCGCAACGACTTGGGCGCTGTCTCAACGAGAGACCCGGTGAAATCGTAGTACCCGTGAAGATGCGGGTTACCTGTGACAGGACGGAAAGACCCCGTGAAGCTTTACTGTAGCCTGATATTGAATCTTGGTACGGTTTGTACAGGATAGGTGGGAGCCGTGGAATCCGGGCCGCTAGGTTCGGAGGAGGCACTGGTGGGATACCACCCTGATCGTGCCGGGATTCTAACCGAGCACCGTGATCCGGTGTCGGGACCGTGTCAGGTAGGCAGTTTGACTGGGGCGGTCGCCTCC
>NZ_JBNPXF010000052.1:0-1256 GCF_050433445.1 Kroppenstedtia sanguinis
AACTCCCGACCTTCTGATTCGTAGTCAGACGCTCTATCCAGCTGAGCTAAGGGCACATATGGTGCGGACGAGAGGACTTGAACCTCCACGGTCTAGCGACCACTAGATCCTGAATCTAGCGCGTCTGCCGATTCCGCCACGTCCGCTTACATGGACTTGACTTGGAGGCGGCACCCGGATTCGAACCGGGGATAAAGGATTTGCAGTCCTCTGCCTTACCACTTGGCTATGCCGCCATAATCAAAGTATGAAGATCTAACCGCCGGGAATTATAAAGGCAAATCCGGAAAGGAGAATGCCCTTATGATCCTGCTACAGTCAGCCATCGAAAATTTCAAGGGAGACTTCATCCAGCTGGACCGCCTATTCAACGAAAAAGGGTTTGTCCTCGGAGGCGGTTATGAATACGATCACGGTTACTACGATAAAGCCCTGGATTGGGAAGAGAATAAAGAACACCGGGCATACCTGCGGGTCCCCGTCACCGCCATCGATGGAAGTATCGGAACTCGTACAGCAACCCTTCAGATCGGCAAACCCTTCATCCTGAAACATGTATATCAAACCCAAGAGAATAATCCAGTGAATGCAGGTCTGATCTCTTCCACCTTCAACCAGTTTTCCGAACCGGAAGATCCTGATGCCCGCCTAGAATCCAAATGGATCCAAAGAGGACAATCCGAGTTGGAACAACTGGAGCATCATTTCCAAAAAAACTTCAAAGCTGAATGAAATGGCAGGGGCGGCAGGAATCGAACCCGCATTTGAGGTTTTGGAGACCTCTGTTCTGCCATTGAACTACGCCCCTGTAACAGCCAGTGGTGCCGGCGAGAGGACTTGAACCCCCAACCTACTGATTACAAGTCAGTTGCTCTACCAGTTGAGCTACACCGGCAAACCAAGTGGTGGTTCGGGACGGAATCGAACCGCCGACACGAGGATTTTCAGTCCTCTGCTCTACCGACTGAGCTACCGAACCACAACAGATCATTTATAGCAACTAAATGGCGGAGAGGGAGGGATTCGAACCCTCGAGACGGGGTTACCGCCTACACGATTTCCAATCGTGCTCCTTCGGCCTCTCGGACACCTCTCCACTTTTATAAGTTAGAAGCGAGAAGTGAGAGATTGGATTCCCAATTCCCACTCCTCACCTTGAGTTGCCTGGCAACGTCCTACTCTCCCAAGGGCCTGCGCCCTAAGTACCATCGGCGCTGGAGGGCTTAACTTCCGTGTTCGAGATGGGAACGGGTGGT
>NZ_JBNPXF010000054.1:0-1050 GCF_050433445.1 Kroppenstedtia sanguinis
TCCCGTAGTTGGAGCTCGAGCACCATGCCGTACCATGGGGACAGTCCACCTTGCCTGCCGCATGGGGGCAACGGAACTTTAAGCGGTGTTGATCTCTCCCCCAGTAGACCATCTCAAAGCCCATGGAGCAACGAGGCGTCCCATCGGATGAAAACCCTGCAGGTGGTTCTTTTTCATTGCGGAGATTGAGGGGAATGATGGCTTGGGCTCCCAGATCATAAGCCGTTTCGTAATTTTTCACTTGGTCGTAGCCTCCGTCCATCATGACATAACGAAACGTATCGGGAACGGAACGGGCCGCTTTTTCCATTAATGCCGGCCCGAGATCCCCATCGTTCACATGGGCCGGTGTCACTTCCAAGGCGATCGGGAGTTCACTTTTCGTATCCACCGCAAGATGGACTTTGTAGCCAAACCACGTGATCTTGTTCCCATGGGAGTCGAATTTCGAGCCCCATGTGGCGTTTTTCTTGGACAGGTTGGATTTGGGCTTTTTCTTTTCGTAGGCGTCCACTGCCGTACTGTCGATGGCGACGTGTTTTCCGTCGAGGATCCCTTCCTCCCGGCACTCCTCAACCAAGTCGGCAAACAGCTTTTCGGCTAATCCCCGAGCCGTGATTTGTTGAAAGACCCGGCTCAGGGTGGAGATAGAAGGAATCCCTTGATCGAGGCGAAAACCGCATTGGTAGCGAAATCGAAGATCCGTCTGCAACCGTTGATGAAGGCGGGTCAAAGTCGAAATTTCTTCCATAGGAGCGGCTAAAAAAGCACGGAGAATCGCCTCCCGGGAATATCCGCGAGCTCCTTGGGGGGAAGATTTTTTCATTTCCTTCACATAGGGTCGAAGATCGAGCGTTTCAAAAAACAAGGGCAACCGATCTTTGGACTCAATTTTCAGCCATTCTTCAAAGGAAAATAGCGTTCCTTGGAGAAGATACAAGTGACTTCCCTCCTCATGGGTTTTCGGTTTGGTCACTTGAAAACTTCTCCATGATGGGGTGAAGTCCTTTTTCTATGCCTGAGGAGCCTTGCTGCTCAAGGGGTTTGAAA
>NZ_JBNPXF010000055.1:0-1034 GCF_050433445.1 Kroppenstedtia sanguinis
GTTGTAGAAGGTGATGTATTCCTCGACGGCTGTGTAGGCTTCCTCAAAGGTCTTTGGGCGTATAAGGTGAATCTTCTCTGTTTTCAGATGGGAGAAGAACGATTCGATACAAGCATTGTCAAAACAATTCCCCCGGCGCGAATGGCTTCCCAACATTCCATAGGACTCCAAACGATGGGCATAAGATCGAGAGGTATACTGAAAACCTTGATCCGAGTGGAGAAGTACCCCCTCCAGAGATCCTTTCTTCCGAAGCCGTTTCAACGAGTCCAGGACCAGATCCAGATCATTTCTCTTTGACAAGGACCATGAAACGATCTCATTGTTGTACAAATCCTGCACCGCCGACAGGTAAGCAAAGGAGTTCCCCATTCGAACGTAGGTAATATCCGTTACGAGACGACGCAACGGAGCCTCGGCAGTAAACTCTTGATTTAACCGGTTCGGAAAGAGAATGGATGCCTTCCGTCCGTAAAAGGGACGTTTTTTGCGAATGACCGAACGGATTCCAAGTCCGCGCATTAGCCTACGGATGCGTTTTCGATTGACCACGATTCCCTCACGTCGAAGAGCAGTGGTCATTCGAATATACCCGTAATACGGGTGGAGACGATGAATAGCCAGGATATGCTCTTGAATCCAAGCATCCCTGGATCGCTGTTCTTCAACAAGAGGCCGGGTCTTCTTCCACTTGTAGTAACCGGAGCGGGAAACCTGGGCGATCTGTAACAGTTGCGCCAAGGAGTGATGATGGCGCAGTTCATCGATCATGGCAAAACGATAGCTTTTGGAAATCACTCCCCCAACAGATTTGGATGACGCTTTTTTAGGAAATCCACCTGCGCTTTCAAGTAGGCATTCTCTTCCTCCAAACTGTCGAAGTGCTTCCGATTCCATAACCCCCGATGATCTTTCAGCGATTCTCCTTTTTGATGTCGTTGAACCCAGTCTTGGATTTGGGACTTGCTCCGGACGCTCAAACGCTCACAAATGGATCGATAGGACAAGCCTTCTTCCAGACGAAGGCGAATCGC